>CAMZKI010000086.1 GCA_947311125.1 uncultured Chlorobiota bacterium | reverse complement strand
GTAATAATATTTTAATATTTGTCGTTATTTTTTATATTTGTGCTATACAAAAAACAGGTAAATTGAAAAAAGTAACAGGATTATTAATCGTTTTATTTTTTGTTTCTAATATTGGGGTTGCTCAAATAGCTCATTATTCTCAATTTTACTCCACGCCTATGACTATTGCACCGTCATTTGCCGGGCTAACCGAAGCGAGCAGATTATCACTGAATTACAGAGATCAATGGCCTGCGATTCCCGGTGTTTTCAGAACATATTCGGCAGCAGTTGATAATTATTTTAAGCGTGCTAAGAGCGGTGTAGGTTTATTAGTTTTCAGAGATGTTGCAGGAGAAGGAAGTTTAGGACTTACCGAGGCAAGTTTGCTTTACTCTTATAAATTGAAAGTAGGTCAGAAAAGGGGCAATATTAATAATGAGTGGTTTCTCAGACCGGGAATACAATTTAAATATTCTCAACGCTCAGTTGATTTTGAGAAATTGACATTCGGAGACCAACTCCTCGGCAACCAACCTGTCAGTGTTGAAGCTCCGCCGCTGGCAAATAAAGCATATATAGATTTTACCGCATCACTTCTCGGATATACGGATTTATACTGGGCAGGTTTTTCAGTAGATCATCTTTTAAGACCGAGCCAGTCGTTATACGGATATAACGACAGGATGAGTATGAAGTGGTCTGTTTTCGGAGGAGCAAAAATTTTAATGCGAGACCAAAAAAACAGAAGAGTTCGTTACGGAAGAGATGTTGAGAATGTAACAATTGCCTTTAATTATCAGTATTGGGAACAATTTGACCAATTGGATATAGGAGCTTACTGGACTCACGATCCTTTAATACTCGGTGCGTGGTTTCGCGGGATTCCTTTGGTTGATAAAAAAGATAAAACGTTTAATAATATTGATGCGATAATTGTTCTTGTCGGGTTTAAACTGACTCCTGATTTACAGATAGGATACAGTTATGATATGACTGTTATCAGAAGTCTTTTCAGTCATACAGGAGGAGCTCATGAAATTTCTTTAGTTTATGAATTTAATAAAAATTTAGACAGGAGATTTGATAAACATACAATTATTCCTTGTCCGAGTTTTTAGAACTGTTATACTTTTTCTTTCTGTAATCAGAAACTTTTTTTCCCGTCAGTTGTCCTAAAAAAAATGCAGCTACCAGAAACGGGTATGTCCACCATTTGAATCCGAGATTAAATAAAAAACGTAAAGCGATTACGGCAGGTATAGGTAAATGAATTGACAATACCCATTGCAGTGAAAATTTTTTTGTGTTAGCTCTCCACATACCGAAAGGCATATTAAGAATAAGAACTAATATTGAAACTATCAGAATATTCATTGTCATATAAAGGAGCAAAAATAAAAAAATGACTGTTTTCAGCCACATTTCAGAGTTTCTTTTTCTTAAATAATTTTTACTTAATCTCAATTTGTTTCGGTTTATTAATCACTTCTTCTTTTTTATTTATTGTGATTACCAAAACTCCGTTTTCCGATTTAGCCTCAATTTTTTCTCTGTCGGCGATCTCCGGTAAGGTAAAAGAGCGAGAGAAATTAGAGTAGTCAAACTCTTTTTTTGTGTATTCGCCGTTTTCACTTATTTCATTTTCCTCTTTTATTTCGGCAGAAATTGTAAGGACATCATTTTCAAGATTAATGTTAATGTCTTCTTTGTTCAGACCGGGTGCCGCTAATTCAATTTTATATGCGGTATCGCTTTCAAAAACATTTACCGGCGGGACTGTTAGCACTCTTGATTTTGCCAGAGGATTTACTTCTCCCGTAAAGAAATCGTCCAACCAATCGGGGAAAAACGGAGAACCTGCATTTCTTCTTATAACTGTCATAATTTTTATGTTTTAAGTTAATAATTCGTTTTTTCGATTTAAAACATATCAATTTGTATGCCGATGCAATAAGAAAACATAGGTATGACTAAATGTCTTGAGTTGTGTGCAAAAACAGGACAAAGTGTCGCGAGGTGTGCTATTTTCTCATAAAAATTAAAGAACTTCTGGTTATTAGAATTAGCTCTAAAGGAATTACAGCTTTATCGTAAAGCGGAATAAAAAATATATCAGAGAGAAAAACAAGAATAATTATTCCTGTATAAGCTAAAAAGAAGTTTTTCAGGTATTTTTTATTATTCTTCCTCAGTAAAAAAGCAGAAATAAAAAACAGCGGCGATGCCCATATTATATTTTGGTTATTAATTACGGATGAATGCTCCGTTGCAAGCCAGAGGAATAATATGTTTAAGCCCGTGAAGCCGAAAACAAAAAATATTGTTTTGTCTAATGTAAGAAAGTATTTTCCGTATTTTATTTCAAATATTGTTAAACTGAGAACTGCTAACAGTAAAATCCAGAAAACTCTGCTTGGGGTATAGGGTAAGGATTCTTCGATAATTTTATCGGCAGGGGTATAAATACTTATTTCATTTTTAACAAAGTTTACTTCTTCTTTGCCGGAAATTATTTTTGTTTCGGAAATCAGTTTTTCAAGATAATCAGGTAAAAAAGCAGATTCTTTTATGGTTACGATTTTGTCAACAGGGCGACCGAGTGCTAAGTTAATACCGAAACGTTCCCAATCTTTGCCTTGCAGGTAAGGCATAAGCATTTCTCTGTATGTAAGGTTGTTATAGTTTGTCGACGAGGGAAGCAGAAGGCTGTCTTTTAATACATCTTCAAAAACTTTTAATACTCTTGTTGCACAGTTATCTTTCAGGAAATCGTATCTGTAGTATTTATTTTCCGGAAGAGCGTTTATTTTAAGTGCTTCAAAAATTTTGTTTTTTTGGCTGTAAGATAAGTTAAGTTGTTGCTCTTTTATTGCTCTTTTATTTTGTTTGTATGCTGTTATAAAATAACGATAAGGGGAAACGCTGAGCATATAATCTAATTTTCCTCTTATAAATTTTGTATAAAATCCGGGAGTTTCAAAATTAAAAGTTCCGTAATTATATACTTCATCAAGCCTTAATACCGGGTCTTTTATTCGAATTGCCGAATGCCCGAATGTTGAATACAACTCATTTCCGGGAGCACAGGTTAAAATGCTTATTTCTGCATAAGGTGAAAGTTTTTGCCCTGTGTTAATTTCTGAAATAAGGAGCAATAAGAATAGAATTAATGTATTTTTCAAAATATTCATAATTTAGAGTATTGCGAATAAAACACCGCCTATTGACATATAAATAATAAGACCGAAAATGTCGTTTGACGTAGTTATGAAAGGACCTGTTGCAATTGCAGGGTCTATTTTTAATTTATGCAGAGCTAAAGGCACAAATGTTCCGAATAATGAAGCGAACATAATGACGCTGAAAAGAGCAGTGCTGACTGTTACTGTCAGAGCAAAACTGTCTGAAAAGAAAAAATTGTAAGCAAATAAAATTGCTGCACACACAATTCCGTTAATTAAAGCAACAGATACTTCTTTTATAATTTTTTTGAAAGTGCTTTCGAGGCTTATACTGCCGTTTGCTAAGCCCTGAACCACTATTGATGCCGACTGAACTCCTGAGTTTCCGCCCATAGCGGCGATAAGCGGCAGGAAGAAAGCTAAAGCTGCGTGGTTTTCTAATTGCACTTCATAACCGGCAAGAACTTTTGAACCTATAATTTCTCCTCCCAATCCTACCAGCAGCCACGGCAGGCGGGCACGCGTAAGCTTCCATACTTTGTCGGTATGTTCAACATCTTCTGAAATACCGGACATCATTTGATAGTCTTTTTCGGCTTCTTCACGCATTACGTCAACCAAATCGTCGAAAGTAATACGTCCGAGCAGGCGCCCTATTTCATCAACAACGGGTAAAGCTACAAGGTCGTATTTGTCAGAAAGGTTAGCAACTTCTTCGGCTTTCATATCTGCTTTTACGTATATTACATCGTCATTATAAATGTCTTTTATTTTAGTTCCTTTTGCTGCGAGTAGAAGTTTTGTGAGAGATATTGTACCTTTCAGGATATAATCGTCATCAACAACATAAACATAGTAAATATCATCCACTTCATTAACTTGTTTTCTTATTTCCGCAATTGCTTCTTCAACATCGTCGTTTATATTTACTGTTATTATTTCTTTACCCATTAATCCTCCGGCAGTGTCTTCGTCGTATGAAAGCAGATCTACAATATCTCCTGCCTGATCAATGTCTTTTATTTTTTGAAGAACTTCTCCTTGTCTTTCTCCTGGTAAATCTGCGATAACATCGGCAGCATCGTCAGAGTCCATATGGTCAATAAACTTTGAGGCTATGATATCATCGGGCAGAGCTTTCAGGAATCGGGTTCTGTCGTTATCGTCAAGTTCAGCCAGCACATCGGCGGCTTTTTCTCGGTCTTCGATAAGCAAATACAGGTATTTTGCCTGGTCAATATTCAGGTTATTATACATTTCGGCAATATCCGCCGCTCTCATTTCCGCCATTATTTCGGCAGCTTTTTTATCATCTTTTTTTTCGATAATTTCGATTAAATTATCTAAAAAGTCTTTTGTTAGTTCAAAGTGCATAGCAGATAAATTTTAATTATTTAACCGTTTTTGCCGTTGTAAATTTAAAACAAAATATTTAAAACAGCTTTATTTTCGCAGTAAGACCATAGTAGCTCCGTATCCGTATTCTCTGAACGAAGCGTCCTGAAACTGATATTGTTTGTATTTGTATTGTAATTCGTTTCTTATTTTAAGTTTTAAACTTCCGCTTCCTACTCCGTGGATAAATACAATGCGTTTATATCCTTCTTTTATTGCCGATTTCATTTCTTTGTGAAATACTTCTAATTGATATTGAAGTTTATCAATATCCGACATTCCGGAGTCGTCATCAAGTAATTCACGGATATGTAAATCTACTTCTTTAATGTTTTTAGGCTCTTTCTTTTTAAATGTTTTGGGTTTATTTAGTTTTTCGTTTTCTTTTTCTTTTTGCTTTATTATTTTATCTAAATCCGTATTTTTTACGTTTTCAATAACCCGGTTCATTAAGTTGCTTTCAAAAACGGGAATAATAACCGCCAATTCGTCAAAAAAATCATTTTCTTTATAACTGCCTTTTTTATAAAATTTTACCGATCTTATGCTTATCTCTCTGTGAACAGGTTTTATAATATCGAATTCTTTTTTGTCGAAAAAGATAATTTGCATTATTATTTCAAAATTATCGGGCAGTAAATTTATTTCGAAAGATTTTATCTTTTCTTTTATGTTAGGCTCTAATTTCCCTGTTACGGATTTATATTTTTTCGTTCCTTTTACGGCAAAGTTGTAATACAAAAAATAGTCAGAATCATTTATAAGATATAAATTTAAATCGGAATTATCCAAGCGTGCCGGATTATCAGGAACAAATGCAAGAAAAACATTTGTTTCTTCTGAACCGGTATAAACAGGTTCTTCTTCAAATGTGCTTTCTTTAGGTTCAGTTTCAGGTTTAACCGTTTCTGTTTGGTATCCGGATGATGAATAATCAGGCATTAATTCTTCAATCAATACCGGAATTTCAAATCCTGTATCGTTTAAAACTTTTACTGTTTGACTGTCAATTAAGTCCGTAACAGTTCCGCCGCCTGTATCATTCAGGAATTTTACTTTATCTCCGATTTTTATTCTCATAATTTTATATTTTTTGCAAAAATACGTTTTTTAAATTCTTAAACATAATAAAAAAGCAGCCCTTTAAAAGAACTGCTTTTTTAACATCAGGCAGAAATATTATTTTATTGAATAATTATTTTTGAAATAACAGGGTTATTGTCATAATTTATGTGAATAAAATATATTCCTTTTGAAATATTCGTTAAGTTAATTGTATTCAAACCTTTATTTAAATCAGATTTTTCTAAAATTACTTTACCGGACAAATCCGTAATTTTTAAAGTAACATCGGAGAAATTGTTATTAAATCTGACAAAGAATGTTCCGTCATTCGGGTTCGGGTAAATATTAATTCCGTAGTTTGTAAGAGAATTAATACTTGAAGCAACATCTAAAGTTGCAGCATCGGAAGTTACCTCATCGGAACATTGGTTTGAAACAGTAACGGTATAAGAACCGGCATCACTCACGGCAACAGGATTAATGGTAAGAGCATCAGAAGTGCTTCCGCTTATATTCCCTCCGTCAGATAAATCATTACCGTCTTTTTTCCATTGGTAATTTAAATTATTTCCGGTTGCGGTTACACTGAAAGAAACATTATCACCGGCTGTTGCACTTATATTTTGCGGCTGTGTTGTAATAACCGGGGTTTCATAAAACGACAGGATTGCCGCATTTGATGTTACCGGACTTCCGCAATCTGCCGTACAAACACAAGTATAAGACCCTAAATCGCCGGAAGCTACACCTGTAATCGTATAACTTGAAGAAGTTGCTCCGGAAATATCGCTTCCGTCTTTTTGCCATTGATACATAATATTTGTTCCGGTAACGGTAATATTAAACGTTACATCATTGCCTGCACAAGTTTCAATACTTTGCGGTTGAGAAGTAATTGAGGGAGTATAACAAGTATAAGCAATTGCCGTTGCAGCAGGTTTTAAATAACATACATCAGTATCATAATATTCATAAGCCGCAATATGATATTCGCTTGAAATATTTAATCCTGTAATATTAACAGAGGTTCCGGTTCCGTTGTAAACCACAAAATTACCGGTTCCTATTTCATCTCCGCTTCCGAAAGCAGCATCAGCATTGTAAATGTTTCCGCTTGCCGGATTTTCGTTAACGGCAGACCCCTCACGAGCCAAAACAATAACTGCGTCGCCGTCGCCTCTTGTCCAAGAAATTGTAATATCGTTTGCATTCTGTCCGCTTTGACCTAAACTTGATACTTGAACAGAAGGTGCATTACAAGCCGGAGTACCGTCAATTTGTATGTCATCAATTGCAACACCGTAGCCGTATTGTCCTGTAGCT
>CAMZKI010000085.1 GCA_947311125.1 uncultured Chlorobiota bacterium | reverse complement strand
TTTAGACGCAGTTTTTCATGCATATGTTCTATTGTTTCAGTTAATTCTTTTATTTCATCCTTTTGACTACACAGACTCTCTTCCAGTCTATCCAAATCTGCAGATGCTTTAGTCTCAATATCTGCTTTTTGTAAAGAAGTAATGTCATCCAATTTCATAGTGAGTGCTTGCTCTAAAACAGAAATTTTATCTGCATATTTTTGATTACTTAAATGCAAAAATATCAAAATAATCACCAAAATAAAAAGTAAAACAAAAATACTAATAGGGCAATTCGGCGTTTATACCTAAAGAGGCTTTGATTTGGCTGTCAGCAGGGGCTTTTTTAGGACCTTTTTTAGCAGCTTTTACCGGGTTTTCCTCTTTGAAGTATATTGAAGCATCAAGAAGTTCCGTAATAGGAAGTTCAAAAGCACTTTTTGTTTTGCTTACTTCTTGGTTTTATTTTAATATGATACCCGGAAATTATCAATTAATAGGAGGATTAATAACGATATTGGGAGTTTTTATGTTAACGGGAGGAAAAAGACTGCTGTATAAAAAAATTGAGGAAAAAGTTATATGATTTTTGATACGCACAGAGGAGAATTCTATGCACTTTTTGCTGCATTGTTATGGGTTTTTGCTGCAATGGTTTTTGAGATTTTAGGAAAAAAACACAGTGCAGACTCCGTTAATTTTTTACGTCTGCTTATAGGCTTTATTTTTTTAAGTATTTTCACTTTCTTTTCAAGAGGATTTCTTTTGCCTCTTGATGCCGATTTGCACTCTTGGTTGTGGCTTTTATTGTCCGGAATAGTAGGATTTGCGATAGGAGATTTGTTCCTTTTTAAATCTCTTGTAATGATAGGAGCAAGAATATCAATGCTTATTATGACTTTGGCTCCTCCGGTTGCGGCAATTTTGGGTTGGGTTATACTCGGAGAAACTTTAAGTTTATATCAATTCTTCGGTATGATTGTTACGCTTTTCGGAATAGCCGTTGTGGTTTTGCAAAAAGATGATAGTAAAACGAACAATAAAAAAAGCAAACGTCAAAAATTTAAATATCCCTTAACCGGAATATTAATGGCAATAATAGGAGCAATAGGGCAGGGTGTCGGTTTGGTACTGAGTAAATTAGGAATGAAAGATTATGATCCTTATGCAGCAACACAAATTAGAATTATTGCCGGTTTATTCGGTCTCGGTTTAGTTGTATTTCTGTCAAAAAGCAGAAAAGACGTGTTTATATTTATTAAAGATTTTAAAGCAATGAGGTTGTTAAGTGCAGGAGCTTTTTTCGGAGCTTTTCTGGGTATATCATTTTCTTTGCTGGCGATAAAATACACAAATACCGGAGTAGCTTCTACAATTATTGCAATACAGCCGATATTGCTTATTCCGGCAAGTATAATTTTCTTTAAGGAAAAAGTTAATTTAACCGAAATAATCGGTGCGTTGATTGCCGTATCGGGTATTGCATTGTTTTTTATGTAAAGTTTTATATATTGCCTGAAATTTTCAGAAAAATGTCAATATCAATAAATCCTTTATTGAAAAAAGGAGATACGATAGGGTTAGTAACACCTTCCGGTTTTATTAATAAAGAAAAACTGATAAAAACCGTTAATAATTTTAAAAAAATTGGACTAAATACTTTTTATTTCAGCAGTGTTCTTGATAAATCAGGGTATCTTGCCGGCACAGACAATGACCGCATTGATGAATTGCACAAAATGTATGAGAATGAAGATGTTAAAGCAATTATTTGTGTAAGAGGAGGATACGGCGTTACGAGAATTTTGGAGAAATTAAATTACAATTTAATTGAAAAAAACGCAAAACCATTAATAGGATACAGCGATATAACGGCGTTGATTAATGCAATTTATAAAAAAACCGAGATTCCGGGTTTTCACGGAATTGTAGGAGGCGGAGACTTTACGGATTTTACTTACGGGAATTTCAGTAATATGTTTTTCGGCAAATCGGAAGATGTTGTAATAAATATTTTTTCCGGTCATAAAAAAGAGGCTTTTGTTATTAACGAAGGAATTGTAAGCGGAAAACTTATCGGCGGCAATTTGTCATTAATATCGAATACTTTGGGAACTCCTTTTGATGTCTCTTGGGACAATAAAATTGTTTTCTTGGAAGACGTAGGCGAAGCACCATATAAAATAGACAGAATGTTAACACATCTGCTGTCTGCAGGAAAATTTAAAAATGTGAAAGCTGTTATTTTCGGAAAATTCGCAGCTTGTGAAACAGAAGACAAAAAAGAAAATTCATTTACTTTAAAAGAAATTATTACGGACAGAATTAAGCCGTTACAAGTTCCGGTTATTTACGGGTATTCTTTCGGACATATTTCAAATCAGGTAATATTTCCGACAGGTATATATGCAAAATTGAATACCGAAGATTTTTCAATTTCAATAAAAAGAAAAGAAATAAATAGTTTTTTTAACTAATTTCGCAAAAAAACATTAAAAAGTAATGAAAATAGAATTAAAACACAACCTCGGAGAAGAAAAAGGAGCTCTTTGTGCCGAAAAAATTTTCTCACAACTTGTATCCCAATATAAAGACGAGTTCTCAGACCTGAAACAAAACACTCATGAAAATGAAATAGATTTTTCATTTAAAATAAGAGGAATGCATATAAACGGAGTGATAGTTATTAAAGAAAACAAGGTAATTATTGAGAGTAAATTACCGTTTGCAGCACGTATGTTTCAAGGTCTGATAGAAAGCAAAATAAAAGAAAATGCCGATAAAATGATTTCTGAATGTAAATAAAAACACTAAAACTAATTAAAATGAAAATATTAATAACAGCAGCAGCTATGATATTACTAAGTTTTACAAGCGACAAACCGGCTTACCGGCTTTTTGATAAAAACGGAAAAAAGGTAAAATATGAAAAAATGATAAAAGCTCTGAATAAAGCAGATGTCATTTTTATAGGCGAACTGCATAATAACCCGATAAGCCATTGGGCAGAACTGGAAATAACTAAGGATTTATTGAAACTTAACCCCGGAGCTTTAGTGTTAGGTGCAGAAATGTTTGAGGCAGATAATCAACTTATTTTAGATGAGTATTCAGACAGCCTGATAAGTCGAAAAAAGTTTGAAGCGGAAATGCGACTTTGGCCAAATTACAAGACTGACTACAAACCGCTTGTTGAGCTTGCAGTTAAGAATAATATAAGATTTATAGCCACTAATATCCCGAGAAGATATGCAAGCGTTGTATATACCAAAGGATTTGAAGGGCTTGATAATCTTACCGATGAAGCAAAAAAATATATTGCACCTCTCCCGATAGCATATGATACAACGGTAAATTGCTATGCAGAAATGCTTAAAGATATGAAAGATTCTGAGCATTTTAATAAAAATATTGCAAAATCTCAAGCTTTAAAAGATGCTACAATGTCTTACTTTATATTAAAAAACTTAGATAAAAATAAAAAATTTATCCATTATAACGGAGCATACCATTCTGATAATCACGAAGGGATTGTATGGTATTTAAAAAAAGAAAGACCTGACTTAAAAATTCTGACAGTCTCAACTGCAGAGCAAGACTCTATTGAAAAATTAGACGATGAATATAAAAATAAAGCAGATTATATTTTTGTAGTCCCGGAAAGTATGACAAAAACGTATTAAAAAAATAAAAAATGAAAAGAATTATAATTTTTATAATTA
>CAMZKI010000084.1 GCA_947311125.1 uncultured Chlorobiota bacterium | reverse complement strand
AGTATCCATTCTTATTCCGTCAAGGTCGGCAAATTCTATCCACCAAATACTGTTTTGAATGAGATATGTTGCCAAGTACGGATTATTTTGGTTTAAATCAGGCATATGGCTGTCAAACCAAAATAATCCGTACTTGGCAACATATCTCATTCAAAACAGTATTTGGTGGATAGAATTTGCCGACCTTGACGGAATAAGAATGGATACTCAACCCTACCCTTACAAAGATTTTATGTCAAATTGGGCAAAACGTGTTCTTGAAGAATATCCTGATTTTACTTTACTTGGCGAAACTTGGCTGCAAAAACCTGCGTTTACGGCTTATTTCAGCGGAAACAGTCCAATATCCGGCAATTACAATTCTCATTTAAGCTCTGTAACAGATTTTCCGTTATATTATGCAACACGCGATGCTTTCAACCAAAATGACGGTTGGACAACAGGTTTATATTCAATATATTATGTACTTGCACAAGATTTCCTTTACGGAAATGCATATAATAATGTAATTTTTTTAGATAATCACGATTTAGACAGGTACTTCACATCAGTCGGTGAAGATATTAATAAGTTTAAAATGGGATTAGCGTTTTTACTTACTTCAAGGGGTATTCCTATGCTATATTACGGAACGGAAATTCTCACAACAGGCAATGAGCATAAAGGACACGGACACATAAGAACAGATTTTCCCGGAGGATGGAAAGAAGATAAGGCAAATGCTTTTACAGAAGAAGGTCGCACAAAAGAACAAAATGAAATTTACAATTACATTAAGAAAATTGCAGATTGGCGAAAAACTAACAAAGCAATTACAGAAGGTAAACTTTTGCACTTTGTGCCGGAAAATAATGTTTATGTTTTTTTCAGATATACTAAAAACGAAGCTGTAATGGTTTTACTGAATAATCATAATACAAAAAAAAGAACTGTTGACTGCAAACGTTTTAATGAAATTTTAAAAGATTATTCAACGGGAAAAGATATTATTTCAGGAGAAATTTACAATCTTGATAAAATTGAAATTAGTAAAAAATCAGCTTTAATTATCGAATTAAAAAAGTAAAATTTACATTTGCATAAAAATTACGATATGAAATTGTTAATGATATTTGCCGAGAAATTTTCATATACACCTACAGTTAAAACAATTGAAGATGCAGAAGACCATACCGAAAGCAGAACATTTGAAAATGCTTTGATAGGTTTTATTCAGGTTGAAGAACACGATACCGAAAAAGAAATTCTTAAAGTTGAAAAAAATTTGGTAAAAAATTTAAAATGGGGTGCCCGAAAAAACAACACAAACTTTGTTGTGTTGCATTCTTTTGCACACCTTTCGGAAAGCAAAGCATCTCCTGAATTTACCAAACAAGTTTTTGACCTTGCCGAAAAGCGACTGAGAAATGCAAATTATGAAACAGCACAAACACCTTTCGGGTATTTTTTGGATTTAGAGGTAAAGGCTCCCGGATTCTCTCAAGCTCGAATGTTTAAAAGCTTTTAGTCGGCATTTCATTTTTGAACTTAATGATGTTTTCAACTGCTTTATCCGAATCATCATTCCCTATGTCAAAAATCAAAGCATCAGTAACACCAAAACGCCTTAAAATGTCGTAAACAAGATTTTCTCTTACGGTACATACAGTCAGCAGTTCTTCGTTATTCAATAACTCCTCAATTGCAGAAGACCAACCTTTTCCTCGCAACTCAAGAGGTCCTGTCTCATCAACAATAACAAAATCAGTATCGGTTAGATTTTTCCTGCTCAATATTTCTTTTCCGAAATTTAAACCTTCCTCGCTAAAATAAAACTGTCCTGTTTTCATTTGCCCCGTTTCGGAATCTGTACTGCACAAAATTTTCGATTCTCCTGTTTGTATATTTTTTATAATGAATTCAGAACGTTTATCACCCTTAAATTTTCCAGGAGCAATAAAGCCGGACACTTTATACCCTCTTCTTTTTAGAATGTCTGATAATTTTTCGACATAATAAGTTTTCCCTTCTTGTCTTTTTCCTGAAATTACAATTAAATATACCGAATTTCGTTTTTTCTTAAATTTCTCAAAAACATATTCTGCATCAAGAATATTCCTTGTTAATGTTTTTGCCGGATTTTTCAATATAGCTTTCGGATGTGCCGAGTGTTTCATTAAATAAGGTAAAACCGAAAATGCGGAACTCAATGCCGTATAAAACTGCCAAAACCCTTTTCTGTAAAGTAATATTCTGATAAGCGGATTTCTTAATTCGGAACTTATTGCAGAAAAACCTATTACAATTAAAATCGCCCTCATTCCCATTTTAAATCCGGCATCAATACCTTCTGGTGAAAAATAATTTTCACGGTTAAAACCGTCATAAAATAAAATTGAAATTAAGACAAATATCAGTATCTGAATCCAAAAACCGGGACGTTTAAAATATCTTAAAGCTCTTTTATATTTTATGATAACAAAACTTACATATATTAAAACAAGTGATGATGATAAAATCAGGGAAAAGAAACTTGTAACGACCAAAATTCCCGTTATTGATATAATATGAACTAAAAGCATTAATACAGAACCGTTGTTATAGTCCGGACTTACCGTATCTTTTTTTTCTTCAAATTTAACTTTATCGGAAAAATTATACGTATCTCTCATTTTTAAGGCTTTTTTGCCTGTAAGCATACCCGAAACCGCAGATAAAATCCCGAGAACAATATAAAACGAACTTAAAATAAACAGAGCTTCGGCAAAATCTAAGTTCTCTATTTTCAGTTGCTTAACGATAAAAAAATACAAATTTTCGGTTATTTTAACCAAATCTAAGCCGTATATTACCAATAATGTTATGAGTTTATGAATTACAACACTGTATAAAGCCAATATACTCCCGATAAAATATGCAACATTATTTCTTCCCAGAAAGCTTACGGCAAGTTCAAACAATAATGCTTCAAGAAAAATTCCGGTCATAGGTCCTATCAAAACAGCACTCGGAGATATTGATTTCATAACAGCAGCTATTAACCCCGCACGCCAAAAAAGTCCCTTATCTTTCCATATTTGCCCGAATGCAACCATCAGGCTTACACCGAGAACAGCCAAAACTGTTCCTGACATCGGCATTCTTATATTATGAAAAAAACTGCCGGCAATAATTTCTATGCTGCCCCAGAGGCTGCCTGCAACTGCAGCTTTCAGCCAAATGTCTTTCAATTGTTTTTTATAAACCCGCATATACTTTTTATTTTATCAATGCTACTTTCTCTCCGTATTTTTTAAGAATATTCGTTCCGTAATTCTCTTTTATAAAATTTGCTATAGCAGACACATTATCTCTGAATAAAGTTCCGAAAATACCTTTTAAACCGTATATCCTTAATATATCCTCCGATAAAATAACTGACGGACCTACCAAACAAACATCACAACTTGAATTTACATTTTCAATAATTTCCGGAAATGTATTATTTATAATTGATGTCCCTGTTAAAATCAAAGTATCTGCCTTTTTAAGATAGTCGGACATTAAATTTTGTTTTTTAATAAACGGTTCATCGGAAGAGTAATCAAAAACAGCGGGTTTCATCTTATCAGAAAACTTTTTATACATAGGCTCCGAGTAACCTATCATTACAATATTTTCATATAAAGAAAAATCAATAATATTAAAAATATCTTCTTTTGAAAATCTGTTTCCGTTATAATTCAATAATGCATTAAAATAAGCAAGTAAAAACAACCTGTTTCTGTAGCTGCCGAAATCATCTTTTTTGATATCAGTTATACTAAAATTTTCTGAATCTTCTATGTTTGCAGAAATACCTATATTGCCGTTTTCCAATATAACATATGCATATTTCTTTCCTGCAAAAAAATCTTTTACAAGAGTAATATCAACTCCGTAATTTTCATATAAAATTAACAGCGGGTCTGAATATTTCATTTTTATTTATTCTTTACGTAAACCAAAACTTATTATTAAACCGGATAACAATAAAATTCCCGTAATCCCGGATAACACGCCGTAATTAAATGTTTTAAACAAAAAACCGCCGAGAATAGGAAAAAATAATCCTATTGATGATAAATTATTTTGAACTGCAACATACATCGGTCTTTTTTCGGCAGGTGCAATTATCAAAATCAAATTACTGAAAGCCAGCCTAAAACCGTCAATCGCAGCACCTGTTAAAAAATAAACTATATAATAATAAAAAAGAGCACCAGCATAATAAGATATAATTACGGCAGTCAAAGCCAAAATAAATGAGATAATTACAATGCACTTATTTTTATTTTTTTCGGACAACCGCCCCCAAATAAAATTACTTACAACAGCCCCTGCCATCTGAACGGATATAATCAACCCTATAAACTTTCCCGTTACTCCGAAATCGTCTTTAATTTTAAGTATAATGAACGGTAATATTAAAAATAAGGAATACGAAATAAATCTGGAAAAAATCTGCAAACGTAAAGATTTATCTTTTCTGAAAAGCTTTACGGAATTCTTTAAAAACAAACCGAAACTTTGCTCTCTTTTTACTGTTTGAACCTTCGGTTCCTCTTTAAAATTCCAAAACACCCCAAATCCGACAGCCATAATAATTCCGCTTACCATAAAAAGATAGGAAAAGCTATCAGGTTTCGAGAATTTTTCAAAGATAAATGCAGAAATTCCTCCGCTTAAAATCCCTGCAATCCCTGCCGCAATCTGCTTATACGAAATCGCTTTACCTCGGTATTCCTTAGTAAAAGATTTCCCCAAAAGCTCTTGATAATAAATAACTCCTACTCCCGCAGAAAAAGAAAACAGAAATAAAAAAATACTTATCAAACCCAGTATTACCAAGTTACTTCCTTCTGCAAAAACTAAAATAGATAATCCTGTAAAAAACCAAGCAAAAAATCGAAAAACAAACACTTTTCTCAGTGGTTTCAGAACCCTTGACCGCTCCTGTGCCCGAAAAGCTGTTTGAAGTTGCATAATAATCGCTCCTCCTTTCATTAACGATGACAGAACACCTACCAAAATCTTCCCCCCGCCGAAATAATCAACAATTAAGGGTAATACAGACGAAGTATCAGCAATCGAAATTGCAACAGCTAAAAAGAAGCCCTGCAAAATAAATCTTACTCTGTTAGAATTTAAATTTACGTATTCCGATACTTTTGGCATTATTTTTTCAGTATAAAAAAATGCAAATTTATGAAACTTAATTGTATCAACATAATCCAAACAACTTTAAATTACGGTATTCGATAAGTAACAAAAAATTTAAAAAGTTATTTATTCTTTAAATTAGAGTTTTTTTTTCTAAATTTGTTTTTTAATATTGAATT
>CAMZKI010000083.1 GCA_947311125.1 uncultured Chlorobiota bacterium | reverse complement strand
TTCAAAAGCAGTATCGGAAGGAATTGTAAATTATCTGAATTCAAAAAAACGAGGTTTTAAAATAAAATGGCCTAATGATATTTATTATGAAAATAAAAAAATTTGCGGCATTTTAATTGAGAATTCGATAAAAGGTAATGAAATAAAAAATTCTATTATAGGCATAGGTTTAAATGTTAATGAGGAAAAATTTCCGGAATATTTGCCCTATGCCGTTTCTTTGAAAAATATAACAGGAATTAATTATAATATTGAAAGTGAGCTTTATAAAGTTCTAAATTGTGTATATGACAGTTTTAAAAGGTTAAGATTGCATTTTTTCACAGAAATTGACAGTTTATACAGTAAAAATTTATATAAAATAAATGAATCCGGATATTTTAAAGATGCACAAGGTATTTTTGAGGGCACAATAAAAGGCACAACACCTGAAGGTAAACTTATTTTGCAGACTTCGAGCGGTGAAATTCGTACCTGTAACTTTAAAGAAGTTGAGTTTTTACAATCTTAAAGAGCCGTTTTTTTTACATTCTTTCAGGAACTTCAATTCCGAGTAAATCAAGGGCATCTTTTATTACGAGAGCTGTTTTTTGAGAAAGACTTAATCTGAATTTTTTTACATCAATATTTCTTTCTTTTAAAACAGGCGGTATTTCGTGATAGAATCGATTATATTCTTTTGCTAAATCATAAACATAGTTGGCAATTTCAGAGGGATTTCTTTTTTCTTCGGCTTCTTTTATAACTTCCTCAAAATCATATAATACACGCAAAAGTGAAATTTCAGACTCCTCGGCTTTATCCGGGTTTTTATAATCTGAAAAATCAGTAACTCCGTTTTTGCCGGATTTATTAAGCAGTGATTTTATTCTGACATAGGTATATTGAATAAAAGGTCCTGTATTGCCGTTAAAATCTATAGATTCCTGCGGATTAAACATCATATTCTTTTTTGCATCAACTTTTAATATGAAATACTTTAATGCTCCGAGAGCAATTTTTCTGAAAATTTCACTTTTTTCTTCTTCCGTAAAGTCGCCTGACTTTCCGAGTTCTTCCGATTTTTGCATTGCCGTTTGTATCATTTCCTCAATTAAATCATCTGCATCTACAACGGTTCCTTCTCTTGATTTCATTTTTCCGTGAGGAAGTTCAACCATACCGTAAGAAATATGGCTTATATTTTTTGCCCAGGAATATCCTAATTTTTCTAAAACAATTTTTAAAACCTTGAAATGATAGTCTTGTTCATTTCCTACAACATAGGCTGATTCGTCAAATTTATAATCTTCGTATCTTATAATTGCCGTTCCTATGTCTTGTGTCATATATAATGCTGTTCCGTCGGAACGTAACAATACTTTTTCGTCCAGTCCTTCCGATGTCAAGTCAATAAATACGGTGCCGTCTTCTTTTTGCCGTACTATGCCTTCTTTTAAAGCATTAATAATTATGTCTTTGCCTTTAAGGTACGTTTTTGATTCATAATATATTTTATCAAATTTGATACCGAGTTTTTTATATGTTTCATCAAAGCCTTTATAGACCCATTCATTCATTCTTTTCCATAAGTTTCTTACTTCTTTATCCCCTTCTTCCCATTTCTTCAGCATTTTTCGAGCTTCCTTCATCCATTCGGCTTCATTTTTTGCATTCTCTTCTGAAATGCCGTTTTTAATTAGTTCTGCAATTTGTTTTTTATATTCTTTATCAAAAGCAACATAATATTCGCCTACAAACCGGTCACCTTTCATTTTTTCGGTTTCGGGAGTTTTGCCTTCGGCAAGTTTTTCCCACGCAAGCATTGATTTGCAGATATGAATACCTCTGTCATTTACAAGATTTACTTTTATGACCTTATTTCCCGATGCTTCTGCTATTTTTGACACCGACCAACCGAGAAGATTATTTCGTATGTGCCCGAGATGTAAAGGCTTGTTTGTATTAGGAGATGAAAACTCGATAACGATTTTTTTTGATTTATCAGATACTTTTTTAAACCCGTATTTTTCGTTTGAATTAATTTCTTTAAAAAAGTTGAACCAATATTGATAAGATAAAGAAATATTAAGAAAGCCTTTGATAACATTAAATTCTGATATTTCAGGCATACTTTTTTGTAAAAATTTTCCGACTTCTTCAGCCGTTAAATCAGGCGATTTTTTTGAAAATCTTAAGAACGGAAATACAACTACGGTAAAGTCTCCTTTAAATTCTTTTCTTGTTTTTTGTATTGAAACCTGTTTTTCGCTTATTTGTGAATTATAAAGAGTTTTAACTGCATTTAAAACAGCATTTTTTATGGCTATGTCAATTTTTGTCATTTTATTTATTTTTTGAACCGACAAAAGTAAAACTATTTTGATAAAGTTATATATAAAATTATAAAGACACTGCTTGCTTTTAAGTGCATAAATTTAATTAAAAAAGGAACTTCTTTAGCAAAGTTCCTTTTTCGGGCAGTTAAAAAATATGTAATATTAAGATTTTTTAACAGTATTTGCATTATTCAAATTTGCCATATTAAATCCGAGTGTAAAACGTAAGGTGTTGGCCAGAGGGTTTTGTCTTCCTGCAGTAGGTACTACATATGCAAAATCAAAATTAAGGACATTTAACTTTACGCCTATACCCATTGTGAAATATTTACGGTTACCTTTTGTCCCGTGTTCGTCAAAATATCCGGCACGAATAGCAAACTGATTAATATACCAGTATTCAAAACCTGCGGAATACATTAATTCGTGCATTTCTTCTTTAAACCCTCCGGGAGCATCATAAAATGAATGAAAAATTCCTACGGGAACAGAAACATTATTATCCATACCCAAAGTATCAATAACATTTCCGTCATTATCTTTAACAACTAACTGCGGTGTAGGAACAAGTAATTTGTTAATATCCAGCATAGCGGTAATTTTGTTGTATTCATCTAATTCTACAGTATATGAAGCACCTATTCGCAGGTTTGCCGGTAAAAAATCATCATAATAGTTATCTTCGCTGTATGAAATTTTACTGCCGAGATTTGAAATATTTAAACCGAAATTAAATTTCCCGTCTTTGTTTTCTAATTTAACATCTTTTGTGTAGAACATTGAAATATCTCCGGCAACTGCATTCCCGGGCTTTGTTGCGGTTCCCGAGCCTCCTGCAGGAATGCCGCCGGTAAGGTTTGAGTGAACATATCTGAAAGCAATACCACCCGACATATTTTTTGAAAGTTTGAGAGCATATGCGATATCTAAAGAAAATTCATTGGGCTTATAACCCGGAACTATAATATCTCCGAATTCATTTGTAAAGTCAATACTCCCCAGAGAAAAATACATCAAAGATGCGGCAATTGTTTGATTTTTATCAAGCCTGTAGGATCCCGATAAATTCTGAAAATTAATATCTTTAACCAAATTTCTGAGCCAAGGAATATAAGACAGGTTAAGAGATATATCTTGCTCTATAAAAGCATATTTAGCCGGATTCCAGTGTATGGAGTTTGCATCCGGTGAAGAAGCAACCCCGGCATCTCCCATAGCTCCGGAACGTGCGTCAGGTGCAATTGTCAAGAAAGGAACTCCGGTTGTAATAGCATTTAATTCTTGCCCTATCAGAGTTGTTGTTTGTGCAAAAAAATTACCCGACAGGGCTATTAATACTGCAAAAATCAAAAGTTTCTTTGTCATTTATTTTGTATTTTGATATAAATAATTAATCAGCAAACGCAATTATCTTGTTTTTATTTTACAAATTAAAATAATTAACGTTTTTTAATTAAAATAAAGACGCAGTTTTTTTACTGCGTCTTTTATTACTTCAGAAAGGTTATAAGTTAAACTAATTCTTTAACCAAATTTGCTGCTTCCTGCAGAGTAATTGCCGAATGAACTTTCAAGCCCGAATTATCAATTAACTCTTTGCCTTCTTCAGCATTTGTTCCTTGTAATCTGACAATTACGGGGATATTTATATTACCTATTGATTTGTAGGCATCTACAACCCCTTGAGCAACTCTGTCGCAACGAACGATGCCGCCGAAGATATTCAGCAAAATTGCTTTAACGTTTTCATCTTTTAAAATAATTCTGAACCCGGCTTCAACAGTTTCGGCATTTGCTGTTCCGCCTACATCAAGGAAATTGGCAGGAGACCCGCCCGACATTTTTATAATATCCATAGTTGCCATTGCAAGTCCTGCACCGTTTACCATACAACCTACATTCCCGTCAAGTTTAATAAAATTCAAATTGTATTTTCCCGCCTCAACTTCTGCAGGATCTTCTTCCGTTAAATCTCTCATTTCTGCTAAATCTTTATGGCGAAAAAGGGCATTATCGTCAATATTTACCTTTGAGTCAACAGCTAATATTTTATTATCTGATGTTTTAAGAACAGGATTTATTTCAAATAATGAGGCGTCGGATGCTTCGTATGCTTTGTATAATGAGGTAACAAATCTTGTCATTTCTTTAAACGCATTTCCTTCTAATCCGAGATTAAAAGCAATTTTTCGTGCTTGGAAGGGTAAAAGTCCGGTTTTCGGGTCAATTTCTTCTTTATGGATAAGGTGCGGAGTTTTTTCGGCAACTGTTTCAATATCCATACCGCCTTCGGTCGAATACATAACGGTATTTCGCCCGTTTGCTCTGTTAAGCAAAACACTCATATAAAATTCATCGGGTTCCGATTCGCCCGGATAATAAACATCTTGAGCAATTAAAACTTTATTTACTTTTTTTCCTTCAGGTCCCGTTTGATGCGTAACCAATTGCATTCCGATAATTTTTCCGGCAAGTTCTTTTACTTCGTCTAATGATTTTGCAAGTTTTACGCCGCCGCCTTTTCCTCTTCCTCCGGCGTGTATTTGAGCTTTAACAACCCACCAACCTGTTCCTGTTTGTTCTTGTAGTTTTTTTGCGGCTTCTACAGCTTCGTCGGGAGTATTTGCAACAATACCTTCCTGAATTCTTACTCCGAAACTTTTCAGAAGTTCTTTACCTTGATATTCGTGTAAATTCATTACTTTTGTTTTATATTTTTATAAAGATATGTTAATTTTTCAATGCCCAAATGTAGTTTTTTTATTCAAATTTAAAAAACCGGATATTATATTCTTTGACATATTTTACTTTGACGGAAAAAAATAACAGTATAATGAGAAAGCTGAAAAATTGCGAATTAGGCAGAAAAACAAAGGAAGAGTTTAAAAACACCGAAAAAATTCCTGTTACGGTTGTTCTGGATAATATAAGAAGTATGAATAATATCGGTTCGGTCTTCAGAACTTCTGATGCTTTTCTTGTCGAAAAAATATTTCTTTGCGGAATAACGGCAAAACCGCCGCATAACGATATTCGCAAAACAGCACTCGGTGCAACCGAAACTGTCGAATGGAAATATTACGAAAAAACCGAAGATGCGATAACCGAATTAAAAAATAAAAATTATAAGATACTGTCAATAGAACAAGTCGAAAACAGTATTCTGTTGCAAAATTTCAATATTGAAAAAAACACAAAATATGCACTTATTTTTGGAAATGAAGTTAAAGGTGTTCAACAAAAAATTGTGAATATGAGTGATTATTGTATTGAAATTCCGCAGGAAGGAACAAAACATTCTTTAAATATTTCCGTAAGTGCAGGTATTGTGCTTTGGGATTTTTACAAAAGAATAAAAAATAATTAACTTTGTGAATTACAAGTAAGTTATGAAGGATATTGAACTGCACAAAATACAAAACTTTTTTTTTATAGGAATTGCAGGAGACGGTATGAGTGCAATTGCACAGTATCTTGCCGGAACGGGAAAAAACGTTTCAGGTTCAGACAGGCAGTTTTCTGCTTATGATAAGACTTTCAGGCAAAAACAACTTGAAAGTGAAGGCATAAAATGCCACCCTCAAGACACGTCAGGCATAACAGACGATATTGAATTGGTTGTTGTGTCGTCTGCAATAGAACCTAATGTCCCCGAATATAAATATGCTGTTGAAAAAAATATTCCCGTTGTAATGCGTTCCGATTTGCTTGCAGCAATTACCGAAACAAAAAAAACAGTTGCCGTAAGCGGAACTTCAGGAAAATCGACTGTATCGGCAATGATATATCATATTATGAATTTTGCCGGATATAAGCCTTCATTAATTACGGGTGCCGGATTAATTGACATTCAAAAATTCGGAAAAATAGGAAATGCCGTTGCCGGAAAAGGTGAATACCTTATAACGGAAGCTGATGAGTCTGACGGCTCTGTGGTAAAGTATAAGCCTTATATCGGTATAATTCTAAATATAGATAAAGACCATAAGGAAGTACCCGAATTAATAAAATTATTCGGTATTTTTGCGGACAACTCCGAATTATTGATTGCAAATAATGATAAAACAAAAGGAATATCTGTTAATAAAAAAAATAATTTCGGCTTTTCGAGAAGTTCCGGATTCAGAATAAGCAATTTTAAGCAAATAGGGTTTAAAATTATTTTTACCGTTAACGGAATAGATTTTAAAATACCTCAAATAGGAAAACACAATGCTGAGAATGCAGCGGCAGCAGTTGCAGCTTGTTTTCTGTCCGGTATTCCGATTGAGACTTCCGCCGATGCTCTTAAATCTTATGAGGGTATTTTCAGAAGGCATCAAATTATTGAAAATAAGAATGGTATAACATTGATTGATGATTACGCTCATAATCCTGCAAAGTTGTCGGCATCAATCAAAGCATGTCAATTCCGAACCTCGCGTTTGATAGTTTGGTTTCAGCCTCACGGTTTTAAACCTGTTAAATTTTTGAGAAACGAATTTGTTAAAGAAATTTCGGAAGCATTAAGAGAACAAGATGAGATATGGATGTCGGAAATATATTATGCAGGCGGAACAACTGACAGAAATATTTCTGCAGACGAGTTGATTCAGGATATCAGAAAAAAAGGTAAAAAAGCATTCTTTGTTAAAGACAGAAAAATGTTTCCTTACAAAATAAAAGACGAACTGAAATTAGGAGACGTAATTCTTCTTACCGGAGCCAGAGATCCGTCATTAAAAGATTTTGCAGAGTATGTAAAAGAAAAATTTTTTTAATGATAAATCAGGAAAAAATCAAAAACAGTAAAGGAATAATAATTCCGAGAGCTATGTAAATACCGCCTCTTCCCCAAGCTCCTTTTTTCCCTCTTACCATAAATAATGATGTCAGTGCAAGCAGTATAAGTGCTCCTGCAAAAATATCCGAAAACCAAGTCCACCACTTATTAGGATTGTAATGAAGAAAATTTACTTCATAAAAAACAGGTCTTTTTTTCATAAATTCTGCAACTGTTTCTCCTGTTAAAACATTAACCGTTACCGAAGAACGCCCTTCAAGATAAATTCTTAAAGTCTTTCCGTTTTCAATAAAATTATGACTTTTATATTCATATTTTGAACCTAAATTGTTTAATAATGTCAGTATCTTAGTCTTAATATTATCTTTTGATGCAAAATTCTCGTTTGTTTTAATTTTTTTTGTTGTTACGATGTAGTTAGGATTCCAGTCTTTTATATGATTTACGGCAATACCCGATATTGCATAAATCAAAGTTGCTCCTATGAAAAAAAAACCTATATCTCGATGCAGAATTCTGCTCCATTTTCTTAACTGTTTCATTTTATTATAACTGTTTTAATAACCTGAAAAATAAAAACTTTCCGAGCAAATATTTATGCCCGAAAAGTTTAAATACTAAATATAAAATTTATTAACTTTTTTATTTTTCTTCTTCCAAAGAAATAAATTTGAGAGAATAATTTGAAAAATGATCAACACCGGATTTTTTTAATGAATCCTGCATCATATTGATATATTCAGTAATTCTTGCCAGTTTTTCTTTGTCAGCTTCGCTGCCGCCTCCGTAACTTCCTTGGTCGTGTTTAAGTTTTTCGGCTAAATATACAGAATCAATTCTTTCTTCTTCAACAATACCGATAACGGTTACTTTGCTTCCGGATAATGCTTCGTCAAATCTTTCGTCACCAAAAACATGAATATCTTTGTCTCCGTCAACAAGTAAAAGTTTTTTTCCTCCGTGTTTGCATATGTGATCAACGATTCCGTTTATTTTAATTTCTTTTCCTACATAATTTGCCGCCAGAGAGTCAAATTCTGTCAAACTGACAGCAGGAAGTTCAGTATTTGTTATCTCTGTTGTATCGCTTTGATTACTACTATTTTCCGAGTTTTCATTGCAAGACACGGTAAATAAAACAACAATAAATGCAAATAAAATTCTTTTAATCATAATAAATATTTTTTTGGGTTTATTGTTGTTTTATTTACCGTGTCTTGCAATGAAAACTCGGAAAATAGTAGTAATCAAAGCGATACAACAGAGATAACAAATACT
>CAMZKI010000082.1 GCA_947311125.1 uncultured Chlorobiota bacterium | reverse complement strand
ATTTCTTTTTGATAATCTTGTGAGAATGAAGAGTATGATACTGACATAAAAAATAAAAAAAATATTAATTGTTTAAGTTTCATATTAAAATGTTTAAATTTACCGAGTTAAAAAATCTATAAAAACTACAATGCAAAAGTTTAATAAATACACTACAAAATTAGAAAAAGAAATCGGAAAAACCTTTAAACAGGGAAAGTTTAATATTGACGGTTGGGTATTTGACAGTTTTGGTCGATTCCAACTTAATGACAACGGCGAAATTATAAAACTTAAAATTACAAAGGCAGGCTTTAAAGAAATACCTAAAGTTATTTTTGAGATAGAGTCATTGGAAGAACTTTCTTTGGAAAACAATGAAATATCGATTGTGCCGGAAGAGATAAAAAATTTAAAAAAACTGCGTTTTTTGAATTTGGCATATAATAAAATTGAAGTTTTTCCGCAGGAACTGTATGATTGTAAAAAATTAGAGACACTTATTTTAACAGAAAATAAAATTACTGAACTGCCTTGTGAAATTAAAGATTTTCAGAGCCTTTTAGAACTGAACTTAAGTCGTAATATTTTAAAAAAACTACCTGATTGTATTGATAACTATTCTCGTTTGTCATATTTGAACTTATCTCAATGCGGATTAAGCTATTTGCCTGTTAATTTCAGCGATTTAAATAATTTGCAGGAACTTGACTTAAGTAACAACAACTTCACAGAAGTCCCCGATGCAGTTTGCAGACTTCCGGTGTTATACCGTCTTTACCTGAGCGGAAATAAAGTTACTGAAATAAAAGACGATTTATTTAATATCCCGAAATTGGAATTTCTGAATATGGGTTTTAACAAAATAACCCGAATACCTCCTTCCGTCGGAAATTTAAAACAAATAAGAACATTGGTTTTTGATTATAACGGCATAAAATCTATGCCTGAAGAAATCGTTTATCTTAAAACTCTCAGAAAATTAGATCTTTCAGGAAATAAATCAGGTATTTTTTATCCTGAGATTCTCGATATAATAAATCTTAAAGAACTTAATTTAATAGGAAATAAAATTAAAAAGATACCCGAAAATATCAGCAATTTGCAATTACTCAGAATTTTACTGTTGATGGATAACGAAATTACCGATATTCCGGAACAACTTTTTGAATTAAGCGAACTGATACACCTCGAATTAGGAATGAATTATATCTCAAAAATACCGGAGTCGGTAAAAAAACTTATAAATCTTGAAACTCTGTCGTTGTCAAATAATAATATTAAGATTCTTCCTGTTGAAATAAGCGAATTAAAAAACCTGAAAGAACTTGATTTGTCAAATAACTCCCTTGAATTTCTGCCGCATTTTATTCTTAACCTCAATTTACCTGTAAATTTTGATGATAATGAAGACGGAATATTATTGCAAAATAATCCTATTGACTATCCGCCGGTTTCCGTTATTAAAAAAGGAAATGACGCAATAAAAAAATATTTTAAGAAAAATAAATGACAAAATAATAATTCAGGAAAACTGAAAATGGACAGGCATACACCCGAGCAAAGAAGAAAAAATATGCAAGCCGTAAAATCAAAAGGCACAAAGATTGAGATTGTTTTGGGTAAAGCATTGTGGAATAAAGGATATCGTTACAGAAAAAACGTAAAAACTATTTTCGGTAAACCCGATTTTGTTTTCAGAAAATATAAAACAGTTGTTTTTTGTGACAGCGAATTTTGGCACGGCAAAGATTGGGAAAACAAAAAAAATGAAATAAAATCAAACAGAGATTTTTGGATTAAAAAAATTGAAAGAAACATAGAACGCGACAAGGAAGTAAATCGAAAATTGAGAGAACAGGGCTGGACAGTGCTGCGATTTTGGGGTAATGATATTCTGAAAAATACAGATTCCTGTGTAAACGAAATTGAAAAAGAAATCAGGAAACACAGATAAACGGGTAATATTTTAAATATTTTAGTAATTTTGCAACTTTTTAAGATTTGGGAAGGATATTAGCAATAGATTACGGCAGAAAACGGGTGGGTTTAGCAGTTACAGACCCGTTAAAAATTATAGCAAACGGCTTAACGACAGTTCATTCAAAAGATATATTTTTATTTTTAGATGATTATTTTAAAAAAGAAGATGTTGAAACCGTAGTTGTAGGATATCCGGTTAATTTACAAAATGAAGGTGCTGAATCTTTGCAATTTATTAATCCGTTCATAAAAAAACTTATAAAAAAATATCCGGATACGAAAATTGACACATATGACGAAAGGTTCACCTCAAAAATGGCACAAGCGGCACTGATTGAAGGTAATCTTAAAAAAAAAGACAGACAAAATAAAGCACTGGTTGATAAAATAAGTGCTGTTTTAATTTTACAATCGTATTTAGAATTCAAAAATATTTAAAATGATATTACCGATACATATTATAGGCTCACCGGTTTTAAGAAAAATTGCCGAAAATATTACGGAAGATTATCCCGGGTTAAAAGAACTTATTGAAAATATGTATGAAACAATGTATGCCTCCGACGGGGTCGGACTTGCTGCTCCTCAGGTAGGAAAGTCCATACGACTTTTTATTATTGATGCCTCGCCTATAGCAGAAGAAAATCCGGAACTTGAAAATTTTAAACGCACATTTATAAACGCCCGAATTATCAATAAAAATTCGGAAACAATGCGATCAAACGAAGGATGCCTGAGTATTCCGGATATTCACGAAGATATTGACAGGTTCACGAGTGTTACGATTAAATATGTTAATGAAAAATTTGAACCCGTAACAGAAACATTTACCGGTTTGGCGGCAGTTATTCTGCAACACGAATACGACCATTTAGACGGAATTCTTTTTACGGACAAAGTTTCACCTCTGCGCAAAAAGTTTTTAAAAAGAAAACTGACTCAAATAGCAAAAGGAAACTTTGATAAAAGATACAAGTTTGTTCTCGGAGGAAAATACAGACAGTAATTACTTATCGTATATTTTTTTACAAAAATTTCTTATAATTTTTAAAGACATTTCTTTTTCCTCAATCATACCCATATGTCCTGAGTTCTCTAAAATAGCGGTATCCGTTAATTTCGGAAATTTAATTGCTTCAAGAACACTTTCCTGAATAAAACGGTCTTTATTTCCGAAAATATACAAAAAAGGAACTCTCAGCTTTTCTAATATATAATGTCTGTCTTTTCTGTCTCTCATAGCCGATAATGATGCAATAATTCCTTCTTCCGAAATCGATATTGCAATTTTTTCCCCTTCTTTTATTTTATCTCTGAACCTTTCTGTATTATCGTCAGCATAAACCGCTTTCGCATGATTTGAACAAACAATGTCTTTATTTCCGCTTTTTATCCGGCTGATAACTTCATTTCGCAACTGCTTTTTTTCGTCACTGTCAGAAAAAGGAATAGAATGAAACAAACACAAACCGGACAGCATAGAAGGGTAATTCTCTGCAAATGCCAAAGCAACATACCCGCCCATTGAATGACCGATAATAACAGCTTTTTGAGTATTTTCCGATTTTAATACGGCATAAACACTGTCAGCATATTTACACATAGTATAAGGCTCATCAAAAATATCACTTTTTCCGTGCCCCGGTAAATCAACAGAAATAACCGAAAACTCCGAAGACAATAAGTCGGCAAAACTTTTCCACGTTGCAGATGTCTCTAAAAAACCGTGAATTAAAACAACGGTATTTCCCTTGCCTTTGATGTCGTAATTTATTTTCAGATTATTGTTATATATTTGCTTTTCCATAATTTTTCTTCAAAAATAAATATAAGATGAAATTATACAAAATTGAAACAGGAAATTTGAAATTAGACGGCGGAGCAATGTTCGGCGTAGTTCCTAAAGTGCTGTGGCAAAAAAAATATCCTGCCGATGAAAACAATCTTGCAAATTGGGCAATGAGGTGTTTGCTGATAGAAACAGACAACCGAAAAATATTAATTGATACGGGAATGGGAAATAAACAAGACGATAAATTTTTTTCTCATTATTATCCGAACGGTAACGAAACATTGGAAAGTTCTCTGCAAAAAAACGGGTTTAAGCCGGAAGACATAACCGATGTTATTCTTACACATTTACATTTCGATCATGTAGGAGGTGCCGTAAAATATAATGAAAACAAAGAACTCGTTCCCGAATTTCCGAATGCAGTTTATCATGTAAGCAAAGGTCAGTGGGAGCTGGCTTTAAACCCGAACAGAAGAGAAAAAGCATCATTTTTGCCCGAAAATTTTATACCTCTGAAAGAACATAATTGCATTAATATAATAACGGATAAAGAAACAGAACTTTACCCGGGAATTGACATTAAAATCTTTAACGGACATACCATAGGGCAAATTATTCCCTACATAACCTATGAGAATAAAAAAATAGCATACGGAGCCGATTTATTTCCCTCAACTGCACATATTCCTATGCCATGGATAATGGGTTACGATACACAGCCGCTACAGACTTTAAAAGATAAAGAACGGTTTTTTTCCGATGCGATAAAATATGATATGAAAATATTTTTTGAACACGATTTATACAATGAATGCTGCAGCCTGAAAGAAACAGAAAAAGGAATAAAAGTAAACAAAACTTTCACGCTTGAAGAATTTATCAAAAATTAACACATTGTTTATGAAAATGTCGTAAATTTATCATCATATAAAAAAGTTTTCACTAAATATTTTAAACTATGAAATATATATATCCTTTTGCTGTTGTTTTTATATGGTTTGTCTTTATTTCCGCGATTCCGGTTAATGAAAACATTAGTAATATTTCCGGAAAAGGAACAAAAGTTTTTGTTGTCAAGTATGATTATCAGGCAGATATAAAAGTTTATGTTTGCGATTACGACTATCAGGCAGATTTAAAAGTTTATAAAGTGAAATACGATTATCAGGCAAATGACGACGGGAAGTGGTATTTTACCGATTACGACTATCAGGCAGATAAAAAAATATATTTTACGGATTATGATTATCAAGCCGATTTAAAAATATATTTTGTTGATTATGATTATCAGGCAGGGTGGAATAACAAGTCTAAAATGCATTTGATGTATTAAAATATATCGTTTGTTAAATTAAAGGCATTGATTTTTTTTAAGTCAGTGCCTTTTTTATATCTTCGCAGTTTTAAATTTTTTTATTAATGAATATAGTTGTTGATATCGGAAACACCTTAATTAAAACAGCAATTTTCGATAACGGTAAGATTATTGAAAAAAAAACGTTTGAAGATTGTAACTATAAAAAAATCGCAAAAAACATAACTAAATTTAAAAAAAAATATGAGGCAGCCGAAAATTTAATTTTATCAACAGTAAGGAAGCCGGATGAAGAATTTGCAGCTTTTTTAAATAAAGATTTTAAAAATTTTGTTTTTTTTGATGCCGAAACCAAATTACCTGTTAAAAACTACTATAAAACACCTGAAACTTTAGGAAAAGACAGAATCGCGGGAGTAGTTGCGGCAAGCAATATTTTTCCGGAAACAAACATTTTGGTTTTTGATGCCGGAACAGCTTTAACAATCGACTTTATTAATGATAAAAAAGAATATTACGGAGGAAGTATTGCTCCCGGTATAGAAATGAGGTATAAAGCATTAAATCATTTTACGGACAAATTACCCGAAGTTCGGAAAAATGAGAACTTTGAGGAAATATACGGAGACTCTACCGAAAATGCAATTTATTCCGGAGTGCAAAACGGAATATTGTATGAAGCAGAAGGACATATTGAAAGATTTTCTCGAAAATATCCCGGCTTGAAAGTAACATTTACCGGAGGAGATACGTTTTTCTTTGAAAGAAGAATAAAAAAACAAATATTTGCAGAACCGAATTTAGTTTTAATCGGTCTTAACATAATTTTAAACTGTAATGCAAAATAAAATTTTTATTATAATCATACTATCGCTGTCGGTAATAAAAACCGAAGCCCAAGTCAATTTAGGTTCACCATATTCCAGGGTAGGCATAGGAACTCTCGAAAACATAAATATAGGAAGAGCAAACGGGATGGGCGGAATATCTGCCGGCTTAAGAATGTCTTACGAAATAAACCCCGTTAATCCGGCATCATATTCGGCAATTCCCGAAAAAACTTTCTTGTTTCAGTCAGGTTTTAAATCAATAAGAACCGATTATAAGGATATAAACAATAAAGTTACGGATTATGATTTCAAACTTAACTCAATAAATGCAGCTTTCAGCGTAAATAAATTTTGGGGAATGAGTTTCGGGATGAACCCGTTAAGCAGGGTAAACTACAATATACTTTCAACAGATTCTGTCGTATCCGGCGATTACGCTTCGCATTTTACCAATAAATATACGGGAGAAGGCGGTTTGACAAAACTTTACTTCGGTAATGCCTTTGTATATAAAAACTTTTCCGTAGGTATTAACGCTTCGTATATATTCGGACCTCTTATTAACAGTACGGAATCTTATTTATCCGATGACGGTTATTCTTCTTATGTGTATAATATCACAGATTCAAAAATAAAAGCATTTCATTTCAGATACGGTGTTCAATATTCCGATTCTGTATTTAAAAAATATATCTTTACTGCAGGCGGATATTTTGAGAATAAAACAGATTTGAATGCAGTTACCACAAAATTTGTGTCAAGGACAATTATCCCCGCATCAGACATAAATATTACGGATACCATTGTAAACGATACAGTTGCAGACGGTAAAATGCAATTACCTCTTGCATACGGGGCAGGTTTTTCCCTGTTGTCAAAAAAATGGATTATCGGAGTCGATTTCCGAGTAGCAAACTGGGATGACGTTATCTTTTTTAATGAAAAACCGGGCAACTTAACAAACTCATCATCAATATCGGCAGGTATTGAATATACCAACGACTATATGTCAAAAAAGTTCTTTAAAACACTTAATTGGCGGCTCGGAGGACACTACACAAATACTGAAATAATTCTTAATGACGTGCAAATTCAAGATATAGGAATTAATTTCGGAATAGGAATACCTACAAAACTCGGAGCTAAACTAAATTTGGGTTTTGAAGCAGGAAGAAGAGGAACTCTTGAAAACAACCTCGTTAAAGAAAATTATTATATCATCAATTTTAATATAAACTTAACGGATCGCTGGTTTATCAGAAGAAGATTCTTTTAAAACGTAAAACCGGCATAATTAATGAATTATATTTAACTAAATTAAAATAAAATACAAGAAAATGAAAAAGTATGTTTTTGCAATAATGAGTTTATTTCTTGCATTTAATTTGAATGCTCAAACTCCCGAAGAGATTTTTAAGGCTAAATACACGGCTTTATTTACGGAACTGAAAACTGACGGCAGCGTTAAAGTAACAGCCGAAAATATTCAATTATTCAGAAACCAATATAAACGCCTGAAAGACGGATTGGATGAAATAGAAATGTTTAAATTCGGAGGAGCCAGTGAGGAAAATCTTAAAATATTTGATTATAAAGAACTTAAGGCGTTACAGAAAGAAGGAAAAATTGCTGATCTTGAGAAAATTTTAAAAAATAATGTTACAGACCTGAAAATATTTCTCGGAAAAAATGATCAATACGGAGTAGATAAAAATGAATGTTTAATGACATATTCAAACCTTAAACAAAGCTTAAAACGTAAAGATTATCCCGCTGCCTGCGAATTTTGGAGAGAAATGTATAAATACTATCCGAAATTTAAAAATGCTTATTCTAAAGGTGATGTTTTATTGAGAACAAAAATAAAAATGGTTACCAAAGAAGCTGCAAAACTCGGAAAAGACGCATTACAGGCTCAAGATGAAAAAAAATACGATAAAGCTAAAGAGTTAGCCGAAAAACAAAAACTAAAAGTTGCTGAAAGAGAACAATGGATTGATACTTTACTTATGCTTTACGACCAAAGAATAGAATACCTCGGAAATGATAAATTTTACGGAACAGGTTACCTGACAGGAAAAAAAGGGAGCTATATATATAAATACAGAAAAGATTCAGCTTTAAATGAAGCATACGAACTATTGAAACAATCTATTGAAACAGAGAAAGAAAATTCTAATTATGCGATTGTTAAAGATTTTTTTGATGCCTCTTTTGATATGATTAAAGCAGGAAAAATAGGTGCTGACGAGTTGGTTGACAACTATAATTCGGCAGTTGATGCACTAAAAAGAAATTCTGAGCAATTAAGTAAGTATATCGAAAAAGAAAAAGAGAAAAGTTCGCCGAAGCAAAATAAAATTAAAAACTGGGGAAAAGTAATTTCAAACAATGACAAAGTATCTGAATATATCACTAAGAAATTTGCAAGTTCCGAATATTCAAAATGTGAATATCTGATTCCGGCTTTCAGTTCTCATTTTGATAAAAATAAAACAGATAAAGACTGGCTTAAAACAGTTACCGGAATTTTATCATGGAAAGAATGCACCGATGACGAATTTTACGGTAAAGCAGCCGAAGCTCTTTATAAAATAGAGCCTTCCGCCGGTGCAGCTTTCAAATTAGCATTATTTTATTTGAAGAAAAAGCAATATGACGATGCTGCTAAATATTTTGAAGAGGCATATACACAAGAACAAAATGACGAGCAAAAAGCTGAGTATTATTATTATGCTGCAGTTGTAGCTTATGCTCAGAATAAGTTAAGCACGGCACGTTCGTTAGCACTTAAAGCTGCCGGTTTAAAAGCAAACTACGGAAAACCCTATATTCTTATAGCTAAAATGTATGCCGGAAGTGCAAACAATTGCGGTACTACAAAATTTGAAAAACAAGCAGTTTATTGGGTAGCAGTTGATAAATTAGTAAAAGCTAAAAGCATAGACCCGAGTGTTGCCGAAGAAGCAAACAAATTAATTGCAAAATTCAGTGCAAGATATCCCAGCAGTGAAGAAGGCTTTATGCTTACCTGGACAGCAGGAAAAACATATACCGTAGGTTGTTGGATTAACGAATCAACTAAGGTAAGATACTAAAATTAAGCATTATTGCGAAATTAATCCCGGAACAACATAAAGTTTCGGGATTTTTGCTTATTTTTATCCGCCGTAATGCAAAAAAAACTAAAAAATCAAATATCTTATCTTTTATCGGTTATATCCTTTCTTGTGCTTTCACTTTCTGCCGGTGCACAAAATCCGTATTATCTGAAAAAAAAACCGCTTAAAGGCGAAGGAACATATTCTTTTCTTCGTCGTTATCATTTAGATGATAACTATTGTAATCTTAAAAAGTTTCTTGAATTAAACAATCTGAAAAAAACAGAACCTCTTTTTTTTGATAAAGAGTACAAATTACCGATTCTGATTTATGATTATAACGGAAAAAGTATTCGCTCTACAATCAGGAATAATAATTACGAACTTGCTTTACAAATTAAGAGATATAACGAGCTTATTCTTAAAGAAAAATTAAGACTTACACATTATACAAAATCAAAAATACTATGGGTGCCTTACGGAATGTTTAAATGCCCTAACAGTATTGCAAATGTTGAAAAGATTGAAGATAAAAAAGAAAGTTTAGGCTATAAAACATTCCCTGTTTTCGGAAAAGAAAACCAAAAAATAGAAATTCTTGACAAAGTAATGGAGGGGAGGGTGTTTTATATAGTTTCCGGACACGGAGGACCCGACCCCGGGGCAAGATATACCGGAGGTAAAAATATTTTGTGCGAAGATGAATATGCTTACGACGTTGCTTTGCGTTTAGCCCGAAACCTTGTTAAACACGGAGCAACGGCTTATGTTATAGTCAGAGACCCTAATGACGGCATACGCGAAGAGAAATATCTTAAATGCGATAAAGATGAAAAAAGCTATTACGGAGAAGAGATACCGAAAAAACAAATTGACAGATTGCAGCAAAGATGTGATGATATTAACAAATTGTATAAAAAAAACAAGAGTTTAGGAGTAAAAAGCCAGACAACTGTCGTTATACACGTAGATTCGCGAAGCTATGAGAAAAGACAGGATGTTTTCTTTTATTATTTCTTCGGAAGTAAAAAAGGGAAAAAAACAGCAGAAAGCATTCATCGAAAATTCAGGGAAAAATACAGAAAAGTGCAGGCAGGCAGAGGTTATCACGGAACCGTATCCGCACGAAGCCTTTACGTTCTTAAAAATACTGTGCCCCCTGCTGTTTTTCTGGAGCTTGCGAATATAAGAAATAAATATGACCAATTAAGGCTGATACTCCCCGATAACAGACAAGCACTTGCCAATTGGATATATCTCGGGCTGAAAGATGCTTTGCTTAAATGAAATTATCTTAACAGATTTCTTGAAACAACAATTTTTTGAATTTCAGAAGTTCCCTCATAAATTTGTGTCAGTTTGGCTTCCCGCATAAGGCGTTCTACGTGATATTCTTTTACATAGCCGTATCCTCCGTGAATTTGAACAGCTTCGGTTGTTACATACATAGCTGTTTCGGCAGCAATATATTTTGCCGCAGCACTTTCTTTGCTGTAATTTTTATTTTGGTCTTTCAGCCAGGCAGCTTTATAAACCATATTCCTTGCAGCTTCGGTTCTTATGTCCATCTCGGCTAATTTGAATGCAATTGCCTGATGCTCTGATATTAATTTTCCGAATGCCTTACGTTCTTTTGAATACTGAATTGCCAAATCCAAAGCTCCTTGTGCAATACCCAGAGCTTGTGCGGCAATGCCTATTCTGCCGCCGTTCAGAGAAAGCATAGCCAGTTTAAAACCGAAACCGTCTTCACCTATTCTGTTTTTTTTAGGAATTTTTACATTATTGAACATTAAAGAATGTGTATGAGAAGCTCTCAGTCCCATTTTATTTTCTTTCGGTCCTATGTCAAAACCTTCAGTTCCTTTTTCGACAATAAGAGCATTTATTCCGTGATGTTTTTTTTCCGGATGTGTATGAGCAAAAACTATAAAATAATCAGCAATTGAAGCATTTGATATCCAGTTTTTTATTCCGTTAATTAAATAATAATCTCCTTTGTCTTCTGCCGTTGTTCGCTGTCTTGTGGCATCGCTTCCCGCTTCAGGTTCCGATAACGCAAAAGCTCCGAAAGCTTTTCCCGTTCCCATAGGAATAAGGTATTTTTGTTTCTGCTCTTCTGTTCCGTAATGCTCCAATCCCCAGTTTACCAAAGAATTTTGTATTGACATTACAACTGCTGCCGAAGCATCTGTTTTTGATATCTCCTCTAAAGCTAAGACATAAGAAACAGTATCCATTCCTTCTCCGCTGTATTCGGGGGCAGTCATCATCGACATAAAGCCCATTTCCTGCATCATTTTCAACTTATCGACAGGTTCAATTTCTTTTTCGTCTCTTTCGGTAACTCCGGGTAATAATTCCGTTCGGGCAAAGTCTCTTGCAGACTCTTTTATCATTAACTGTTCTTCGGTAAAACTAAAATCCATTATAAACTCGTTTTTAAATTTTTAGAAGTTTTGCAAATCTATAAAAAATGTCTTGCGGTTTCAAATTTAAAGACAAGTAAAACCGGAAATAATTATTAATTTTGAATTTTTATAAAATGTGTGAATATGAGTTTTTTCAGAGATATAAGAATAATAGGCGTTATTTTTAAAAAAGAAGTAACCTCTTTTTTCAGTTCTTTAACGGGCTATATTGTAGTTACGGTTTTTTTAACGGCAAACAGCCTTTTTTTGTGGGTTTTTCCCGGCGAATATAATGTGCTTGACAGCGGATATGCAAGTTTAGACACTTTCTTTTTTATGGCTCCGTGGGTATTCTTGTTTCTTGTTCCTGCCGTTACAATGCGACTTTTCTCTGATGAAAAACGCACGGGAACTATTGAACTTTTGTTTACAAGACCTGTTTCGGACATACAAATTATTTTTGCTAAATATATTGCCGGTATTGCACTGGTTATTTTTTCTTTGTTGCCGTCCTTAATTTATTTTATATCCGTAGGCATATTGGGTGACCCCGCCTGGAATACGGATACGGGTGCATTTTGGGGTTCGTTTGCGGGCTTGTTCTTTTTGGCGTCGGCTTATGTTGCCGTAGGTATTTTTGCATCATCTTTGACTGACAGCCAGATAATTGCTTTTTTAGTTTCCCTTATTATTTCATTTTTTCTGTATATTGGGTTTGAAGCTGTAAGTAATTTGAATTTTTGGAGCAGTTATAAGGAAATTATTTATAATATGGGAATTTCGGCACATTACAAATCAATGAGCAGAGGTGTTTTGGATACAAGAGATATTATCTATTTCTTTGCTGTTTCTTTGATTTTTATAGTTACCACAAAATATATTTCGGAAGACAGAGATTAGATTAACAATTTACCTGTTTATTTTATTTAATAAAGACTTTTTAAAGACAGAAGATGAAAGTTAAAAGTAAAATATTAAAATT
>CAMZKI010000081.1 GCA_947311125.1 uncultured Chlorobiota bacterium | reverse complement strand
TTCCTCCTTCTTTATATTCTCTGAAAAGAACAGGTTCGCCTTTATCGTTTTTGTATCTTATATAATCTTTTACTTCATCTTTTATTTCCTCAATTTTTCCGCCCTTTCTGAGATGTTCAATAATATTTTTAACTTTTCCGGGAGTAAGGTTTACAACCGGCATAAAATTAATTAATGCCGCCGGTTCCTGGTCGCTTAAACCTATACATGATGTTTCAAACAAACTGAAAGTTAAAAATATTATTGAACATCTCAGAAAGGGCGGAAAAATTGAGGAAATAAAAGATGAAGTAAAAGATTATATAAGATACAAAAACGATAAAGGCGAACCTGTTCTTTTCAGAGAATATAAAGAAGGAGGAAGCATTTTAAAATTAGTAAAAAAACACCCTCAAGAAGTAATACAAGATATTAAAGATTCAGGACTAACCGGCAGGGGCGGTGCGTTTTTTCCTACCGGATTGAAATGGGAGTTTGCGCGACACTCGCAAAGTATGCAAAAATATATAATATGCAATGCAGACGAAGGAGAACCCGGAACATTTAAAGACAGAGTTCTTATAAATCAAATGCCTGGTTTAATGCTCGAAGGTATGATAACGGCAGGATATGCAATCGGGGCAAATAAAGGCTTCATTTATTTGAGAGCAGAATACAGATTTTTAAAGAAAAAAATTGAAGACACAATACAACACTTTTATGATATAGGTTTACTCGGAGAAAATATTCTCGGTAAAAGTTTTGATTTTGACATTTCTGTTGTTATGGGTGCCGGAGCTTATGTTTGCGGAGAAGAAACAGCTCTTATAGAATCTATGGAAGGCAAAAGAGGAGGTCCGAGAACAAAAGTATATTTTCCGGTAGAAAGAGGATACCTTGATAAGCCTACACTTGTTAATAATGTTGAAACATTATGTGTCGCAGCCAGAATTATGGAATTCGGAAGCGAAATTTTCAGCAAAAAAGGAACGGAAGACTCGCAAGGAACAAAATTACTTTCAATTTCCGGCGACTGCAAAAAACCGGGTATTTATGAAATAGAATGGGGTATGACGATTGGAGAAATGCTTGATTTGTGCGGAGCCGATGATGTAAATTACATACAATTCAACGGTTTTGCGGGAACAATACGAACAAAAGATGATTTACAGCATATAATCTCCGGTGTTGAAATGGGAAATAAATATAACCCTTATATAAGAGGAGGAGGGTCAGTTATGATTTTCAATTCTAAAAGAGACATTTTTGATATTCTTACAAATTTTTCAAACTTTTTTATCGCTGAATCCTGCGGACTTTGCACACCTTGCAGAGCAGGAAATTATTTAATAGGTAAGAGATTGGAAAGAATTAAAAACGGAGAAGCCACTTATGAAGAAATAGAAGAAATAAAAACTTGGGGAAAGGTTTTACGAGATACAAGTCGTTGCGGATTAGGAAAAACTTCTACTAATTTTATTGTTGAAGCAATTGATAAATTTCCGGAACTGTTTAAACAAAGAGGCTTAGAAGAAAAGAAATTTGACTTATCTGCCGCATTAAATGATTATTATGATTACGTAAAAAATAACTAATTATGGACTTAAGAAAAATAACGATAACAATAGACGGCAAAAAATTTGAAGCAATTGAAGGGCAATCTTTAATTGAAGCAGCAAAAAATAACGGCTTTTATATTCCTACACTTTGTCATTTTAAAGAAATATATCCGCCGCTCGGAACCTGTCGTGTTTGTACCGTAAATATTAACGGAAAACCGGATACTGCGTGTACGCGTAAGGTATTTGACGGAATGGAAGTAGAGGTTAATACTCCCGAAGTTCTCGATAACAGAAAAGCCATTGTGGAAATGCTGTTTGCCGAAGGAAATCATTATTGCCCGGCATGTGCAAAAAGCGGTGATTGCGAATTGCAACGTAAAGGTTATGAAATGGGAATTTCTTCGTCACGTTTTCCGCACTTATTCGAAGAACGCCCGAGAGATTTTAAAGACGACCGTATATTCTTGGAACATAACAGATGTATTTTGTGCAAACGTTGTGTTCACGAAGTAAAAACAAACAAAGGCGAAAATGTTTTCTATTTTCAAAACAGAGGACATAATATGCTGGTAGGTATGGACTATGAAAAAGCTAAGGAGTTAACAGATGAACAAGTAATTGAAGCTGCAAGACTTTGTCCGGTAGGAGCAATTATAGCAAAAGGAAAAAATGTTGCAAAACCATTCGGCGACCGTAAATTTGATGTTGATAAAAATATAAAATGGATACCGTCAGAAGATATAAAAATAGATATTCCAAAAGACGGAAAAAAGAAAATAGTAGCAACAACTTCACTTGCAGGATGTTTCGGATGCCATATGTCTTTGCTGGATATTGATTTAGAACTTATTGATATTCTTGAACTTGTTGAGTTTAACAAATCACCACTGACAGATATTAAAAATTTTACTAAACAATGTGATATCGGAATTATTGAAGGAGGTGTTGCCAATTCAGAAAATTTTGAAGTGCTGAAAGAGTTCAGAAAAAAATGCAATATTATTGTTGCTCTCGGAGAATGTTCCATTTGGGGAGGTATGCCGGCTATGAGAAATACTCTGCCTCTAAAAGACTGTTTGGAAGAGGCTTATTTAAATTCAATTTCAAGTGAAAATGATGAAAAAATAATCCCTTATCATGAAGATATTCCTAAATTATTGAACAAAGTATATTCTGTAAGCGATATTATCAAAATTGATTATTATATTCCCGGTTGTCCGCCTAATGCCGAACATATCTGGAAAGCAGTTAAAAATATTTTATT
>CAMZKI010000080.1 GCA_947311125.1 uncultured Chlorobiota bacterium | reverse complement strand
TTTGCTTCTCTTTTTTTAATTTTTATTTCTCAATTTCATTGCATAATGTTACATTTGCTATGTTATTAAACAAAAATACTATGCCCGTTAATCGCCTTAATTTTTTTCTTAAAATATTAATTTTTACGCTTGCAGCTTTACTGACAGTTTTTATTTTGCCCCACAGCAATAAATTCAGATACGAATTTCAAAAAGGCGAACCCTGGAAGCATAAAAGTCTTATTGCTGAATTTGATTTTCCGGTTTACAAAAGCGAAGAAACAATAAAGAAAGAAAGGGACAGTGTTATAAAAAACACAAAACCTTATTTTGTGTTTAATACCGAAATACAAAATAAAGTTATCGGCAGTTTTAAAACCGATTTTGCAAACTTAATATCAGAATATCAACAAAACATAACTACAACAGATAAAAACAATTTTCAAAAATCTGCCGAGTATTTTAAATCAGAACTTCTTAAAGATTTAACCGAAATATATGAAAAAGGAATTATAGAGCCTTTAAATACAAATTTTAAATCAAATCAAGTTTATATTCTGAAAAATAATATTGCCGACCTTAAAAATTACGGCGATTTTTACACTTTAAAAAAAGCATACGATAAAATTAACAAGAAATATAAAAAATTACGCTCAGAAACAGCAATACCTTTACCTGATATTAAATTTTCAAAATACATAAAATATAACATTTTATTTGATGCAGAACTGACAAAAAAAGCTAAAGACCGCCTGCTGAATAATTTATCACCCGTAAGAGGAATGATACAAGCCGGAGAAAGCATTATCTACGAAGGACAATTAATAAACGACGACAAATATCAAATTTTACTTTCTCTCGAAAAAGAATATTCATCCGAAGAAAACTCTTACAGAGACAATTTTATTGTTTTACTCGGGCAATTTATAATAACAGGTTCTGTATTGGCAATTTTATTTCTGCATCTGTTTTTTTATAACAAGCCGATATTTAACAGTAATCGTAAGCTGCTTTATTTCATTAGCCTGTCTCTGCTTTTTATTTTAAGTTCAGCTGCAGCGGAAAAAAGCTCTTATCTGAATATTTATTTTGTTCCCGTAACCGTTCTTCCGCTTATAACAGCCACATTTTACAAGCCCCGGACAGCATTTTTGCATCATACGGTAACAATAATGATAATCGGTTACATAGCACCAAACGGTTTTGAATACATTTTCATACAATTTATTGCCGGTTTTGCAGCAATTTCAGGAGTAAGCCGACTATACAGAAGAAGCCAGATTTTATGGACAGCACTTATAATATTCGCAACATATCTTATTATTTATTCCGCATTTACGGTAGTAAGAGAAGGCAACCTGTTCAGTATCAACAAAGCATATTTTCTGTGGTTTGCCGTAAGCAGTTTTTTAGTTTTAATAGCCTATCCTTTAATCTATCTGTTCGAAAAACTTTTCGGATTTCTTTCTGATGTAACATTAATAGAGCTTTCCGATACAAACAGACCTCTGCTGAAACTGCTCGCAGAAAAAGCTCCAGGTTCATTTCAGCACACAATTCAAGTTGCAAACATTTCGGAAGAAGCCGCACGAGAAATAGGAGCAAATGCCTTACTCGTAAGAGCAGGAGCACTGTATCACGATATAGGAAAAATGAAAAATCCCTCATTCTTTACGGAAAATCAACATTCCGAAAACCCGCACGATAAAATAGACCCGCTGAAAAGTGTTCAGATTATAAAAAAACACGTTGACGACGGAATAAAAATTGCTGCAAAATACGGACTGCCAAAAGAAGTTACCGATTTTATACCTATGCATCACGGAACGAGTAAAATTATGTGGTTTCTGCATAAATACAAAGAGTTGCACCCCAACGAAAAAATTAACGAAGACTTATTCAAATATCACGGAAAACTGCCCGATTCAAAAGAAACTGCAATAGTTATGATTGTTGATTCCGTTGAAGCGGCATCCAGAACTCTGAAAGAATATACGGAAAAAAGCATTGATGAACTTATAGAACAAATAGTGCATACAAAAATTGCCCAAAACCTGCTTATAAATGCCGATATAACTTTTGCCGAAATTGATAAGGTAAAAAAAGTTTTAAAAACCAAACTGAAAAATATGTATCATACACGCATCGAATATCCGAAAGAAGAAAACGATTAATCAGCCTGAAGACAACAATAATATATTCTCGAAAAAAAATTTGTATAAAAACAGCAGAACATTAATGAAAAAATACAGTGAAATAAGAGCGGAAATAAATTCAGATGTTTTAAAGGAAACAGATGAAGGTTTAGCTTATTTTACACATTATTTGCATAATAACAAAAACGGCATTTCCCGTTATTACGAAAAAAATGCAATAAAATACATACAAAATAAAACAGGAAAAAATTTATTACCGGGATATAAAAATCTGAAATTTGACGTTCCGTTCCCACCCGTTAAAAAAACTAAATTTACCTTTATTGATTTATTTGCTGGAATAGGCGGATTCAGAATTGCAATGCAAAACCTGGGAGGAAAATGTGTATTCTCATCTGAAATTGACAAATATTCAAAAAAAACTTATGAAATAAATTTCGGAGAAGTTCCGTTTGGCGATATTATCAAAATTAATAAGAATTATATCCCGGAGCACGATATTTTATGTGCCGGATTTCCTTGCCAAGCATTTTCAATAGCAGGAAAAAGAAAAGGTTTTAAAGATGAAACAAGAGGAACATTATTTTTTGAAATCGCTGAAATAATAGAAAAAAAACAACCAAAAGCATTTTTTTTAGAAAATGTTAAAGGGCTCACAAATCACGATAAAGGCAAAACACTGAAAACTATTTTAAAAGTTTTGAGAGAAGATTTAGAATATTTTGTTCCCGATCCGAAGATTATCAATGCAAAAAATTTCGGAGTTCCGCAAAACAGAGAACGAATTTTTATTACAGGCTTCAGGAAAGACTTAAAAATAAACGACTTTAAATATCCCGAACCGATTAAAAGAAAGACTGAATTTGCCGATATAAAAGAAGAAAATCCTGTTTCCGCAAAATATTATCTTTCAACGGGACTGCTCGAAACCCTAAAAAAACACAAGCAACGACACACAAATAAAGGAAACGGTTTCGGATACGAAATTATAAAAGACGACCAATGTGCCAATGCAATAGTTACAGGCGGTATGGGACGAGAAAGAAATATTGTAACAGACTGCAGACTGACTGATTTCACCCCGGTTACGAAAATTAAAGGAGAAATAAATAAAAACGGTTTACGTAGGATGACACCGAGAGAATGGGCAAGACTGCAAGGTTTTCCGGATAAGTTTAAAATTAACGTTTCAGATGCACAGGCATATAAACAATTCGGAAACTCAGTTGCCGTACCGGCAATACAGGCAACAGCAAAAATTATAATTAACAAAATAACAAAAACCAAGTTTAAAGAACAATAATAAAAGATACAATGCAAAATACATTTTTTGCGTTATCCGGTTAAACCGAAATATAAATCCCGCAAAAATTACAAGATGAAAAAACAACTGCCTTTAATTCTTATTTTTATCCTGACAATTTTTATTTCTTTTTCACAAGAACAGTCTCCTGAAGGAAAAATAAAATATACTCCGGCTTTTAAGTTTAAAGACGGAATATTTCTTAACTTTCAACAGGTAAAAAATAACAGCCCGATACCTAAATCGCAAATAATGACAACTATTGATTATAACACATTTGATTTCTACGATAAACTTCTGGATAATAAATACATAACAATATATGATAATCTGGGTGTTCAGAAAAAAATTGACGTTAAAAAAATTTGGGGGTTCAGCGATAAAGGCATTCTGTATATAAACATTAATGACGAATTTAACCGTATTCCTGTTTTCGGAAGCATAAGCCATTTTATTGCAAACAAGACATTTCAGGAATACGACCCTTACAGATACCAATATCAAAACTCCCGCTATTATTACAACGACCCTTATACCACAAAAACCGTTATGATACAATATATTTTGGATTTTGAAACAGGCGAAATATATGAATTCAACGTAAATTCCGTAGAAAAAATAGCGGGAGTTTTGATATTGGTATCTGTAAGGGTCGTATTC
>CAMZKI010000079.1 GCA_947311125.1 uncultured Chlorobiota bacterium | reverse complement strand
TACCTATGCTCGGCAAAATAAATTCTTTAAATGTGTCGGTTGCGGCAAGTATTTTGATGTATGAAACAGTAAGACAACGCATCAATTAAAATATTTAAATATGAAATTTCCTAAAACTTTACTGATTATTATTTTCGGGTTATACCTGTTTCAATCATGCGACAGCCAAAAAAATGTTATTGATAACATTCCTTCGGATAAATTAGATGAAACATTTATAATAAGTATGAGCGATACTTTAAAAATTAAACTGAAATCTAACCCGTCAACAGGCTTTACCTGGTCAATAAATAATAAAATAAAGCCTAAAGTAATAAAACAATTAAGCAGAGAATATGTAAAAAATGAAAAAACTGCCGATATGATAGGTGCCGGAGGTTTTGATATTTGGAAATTTCTGCCTGTTAAAACCGGAGAAGTCTTTTTGTATTTTATATATTCACGCGAAAACGGGAAAACAAATAATGAAAAATACTATAAAGTTGTAGTAAAATAAACAAAGAAAAGATATTAAATCTCGACTTTATAATTTTTACTGATATATTAATTAACTTAAAATCTTAAACGTATGAAAACTTTTAAATTTTTAATTCCTGCTATGCTGTTCTTTACACTAAGCGGGTGCATTGTTGACAGGACACCGGATTATCCGCCGGTAGATGCTTGTTTCTCAATTTCAGGAACTACTCATTATATGAACGAGCCGGTCTATTTTGTTAATTGTTCCCAAAATGCTCTTTCTTTCAGTTGGAGTTTCGGAGACGGTTTTACTTCAAATCAAAAAAACCCGACACATACATATACAGAAGCAGGAACATATCAAGTTACAATGACTGCCGAGGGTTATGAAGGATATGAGACTTTTACGGATGCTGTTACAATTCAAGGTTCTACGGATTTAGACATACTTGTTATGTATGTCGGAACCGAAGATCCCGTATCAAATTGCGATGTTCAACTTTACGGAAACGAAACCGATTGGCAAAATCTCACAAACCCGGTAAGCGATATTTTAACCACGGGAACAGACGGCATAGTATTTTTTGCAGGTTTAAGTCCGGTTGAATATTTCATTGATGCTTACCGATTTGTAAGCGACACATCATATTACTCAAATTATTTTCAAGGTTATGCCACTCTTCCCTTAGAAGAAAATAAAATTAACTATTACAACATTTATGTTGAGTTACTTTACAATACTGCCGGAGAACGACCTACAACAGATAAAAAAATTGAAATTAAAAGAATTGAAAAATCAACCAAAAAAGAACACGAAAGAATAATAAAAGCTTTTAAAGAAAAATAAACTGATAAAGTTTAGTTAACCTGAGTTCAACACAAAAGCTCAGGTTAATTAAATAATGCAGTTTTTTCATCCGTTTAAATAATATTTTTATTAAAATGAATACAAAACGTTTCGGAGTTTCTATAGAAGCAGAATTATTAGATAAGTTGGATAAATTTGTCAAAGAACGACAATTTTCAAACAGGTCTCAGGCAATCCGATTTTTAATAAACAAAAATATTGTTGAAGAAAAATGGCAAGACAACGAGGAAGTTGCAGGTGCCGTTGTATTGGTATATGACCACCATAAAAGAGATCTTCAAAAAAAATCAACGGAAATACAACACGACTCTCACGACCTGATACTCTCTGTTCAGCACGTGCACCTTGATCATGACAATTGCCTGGAAACCATCACGGTTAAGGGCAAAGCTCAAAAACTTGTCAGTCTTTCAAACAAATTAATAGGGCTAAAAGGGGTTAAACACGGAAAATTAGTAATATGCACATCTGCCTGAAATTTTATTTATTTTCAAAACTGAAAAATATCATTTTTTTTTGAAAATTATAGTTTAATATTTGCACAATAATATTTTTCCTAAAAATAAAAGGGGAAATATTTTTTTGCGATATAAGTAACACGAATATAATAAACATAACACTTTTGAATATGAAAACAAAAAGCATTATTATTATCTTAGTAACGCTCTTTACTGCAAAATTCGGTTTCTCTCAAAATGAAATCAAGGGAAAAATTATTGACTCACAGACAAAAGAACCCCTGTCAAATGTAAATGTAACCGTCAAAGAAACAAACAGCAGGACAATTTCCGACATAAACGGTTTTTTCAATCTGCAAACCGATAAAAACACAGACTCTGTTACCGTTTCTTGCATCGGTTATGAGACAAAGACCGTAAAATATTATGACAATATAATTATTGCAATAATCCCTTCGGAAATTCAACTTAATCAAGTAATTGTTTCGGCAAATCGTTACACAGAAAAAAGAAACAATGTGCCTGTTGCCGTCAGCACACTGTCGCCGCAACAAATTAATGAAGCTAAAGCCGTAAGGTTAGACGAACTTCTGAATAAAATAAACGGAATTTATATGATAGATTTAGGAAATGAACAACATGCCATGGGAGGACTGCGACAACCGTTCAATAACTACAGCAACCCTGTTTTTCTTTATCTTGAAGACGGTATACCCATCAGGCCTGCCGGTGTGTTTAACCATAATGCACTAATAGAAATTAATATGGCAGACATAAAATCAATTGAAGTAATAGGCGGACCGTCTTCTGCAATATACGGCAGCGATGCAGTAGGAGGAGCAATAAATTTTATCACTAAACAACCGCCGCTCATACCTGCGGCTACTGTTTCTCTGCAAGGAAACAACCTGGGATATAAAAGACTAGACTTTAATGCAGGAAATACAATTAATAAACTGGGAGTAAACTTATCAGGTTATTATGCAAACAGGCGAAACGGATACAGAGAACACAGTGATTTTGACAAATTAGCATTATCATTAAAAGCAAATTACAGATTAAGTAAAAAAACAACTTTAAAAAACTCTGTCGCCTATATCAATTATAAAACCGATATGACAGGCGGACTTGACAGTACAAATTTTTTCGGAGGCGATTATTCGAGTTTACAAACTTTTACCTACAGAACAGTAGATGCTTTAAGAGTCAGTTCTGCACTGAAGCATATGTGGAGTAATAACAGCAATACATCCGTAACAGCATATTACAGACTAAACGCCGTTGATCAAAACCCGCATTATACACAAAAACTAATTGACGCAAACGACCCTTCAAAAGAACAAAGCGAAATAGATAATAATGAGTTTTACAGCATAGGTTCGATAATTGGACACACTCAAAAACTAAAATTCCTGAATACAAAATTAACAATAGGTGCAAGCACGGATTATACACTAAATGACAGATATAAACAATATATATTAGTAGACGTAAATGAAAACGGCGTAAAAACAGGTTATACCGAAACAGACTCAATAATCAGGGATTATGACGTTACTTTAATTAATTCGGCAATTTATGCCCATATGAATATATCTCCGGTAAAAAAATTAAACTTATCTGCAACCGTAAGATATGATATGTTCAGTTATGATTATCAACAAACAGTAGAAATACCCAAATTTGAGGGTAAAGTCGTCTTTAACAAGCTAATCCCTAAAGTAGGAATAGTATATAACTTAAAAAAAAACAGAGGGGTATATGCTAATTACAGCGTAGGATTTTTACCTCCGAACCCCGATCAACTTTACAGAAGAGCCGAAGCCAATAACGAATTAGAACCTGCAGTTTATTATAACACAGAAGCCGGAGGATGGTTCTCCTTTTCAAATAAATTCAAAATTCAAGTGGCGGCATATATAATGAACGGTGTAAATGAAGTAGTAACAATTCAAAATGATTTCGGTGAAAATGAATATGAAAATGCGGGAAAAACACGACATAAAGGTATTGAATATACAATCCGATACGCTCCCGCAAACAACATCATACTCCGCTTTTCCGCAGCAAATACAGAACATAAATACATTGAATATACAGAAATCGGACAAGACTACAGCGGCGAAATTATGGAAATGGCTCCGACAATGATTGCCAATGCCGAAATAACATATAAACCTGAGTTTTTAAAAGGCAGCAGAATCGGTATAGAATGGCAACATTTAAGCGAATATTATGCAGAACCGCCGAAATTAACAGGCGACAGAGCAACATATCCCGGATTTGACATTTTTAACATCAGATTCGGATACAAAATTAAAAGTTTTGAAACTTGGCTTAACATAATGAACTTTACAAACGAACTATACGCAACTTCTGCAGGTGTCAGATACGGAGCAATGGACTACAGACCCGGAGACCCTGTAAAATTTAATATCGGTTTGGCTTATAATTTCACGGGAAATAAAAAATAAAAACCAAATGATAGAAGCAAAAAACATAACAAAAAAATTCGGCAGTAAGACAGTTCTTAACGATTTAAACATTAAAGTTAATCCGGGTGAAATTTTTTGCCTGCTCGGTGCCAACGGAGCAGGCAAAACCACACTCATAAACATATTTTTAAATTTTATTTATGCCGATTCCGGAAAAGCTTATATCAACAATATTGATATTGAAAAGCACCCGTCAGATTCTAAAAAACACTTAGCTTATATCCCGGAAAACCTTATGTTGTATCCGTATCTTACCGGAATAGAAAATTTGAAATATTTCACAAACCTGGCAGGAAAAAAATACACAAAAGAAGAGTTAGAATTATTTCTGTCTGAAGCCGGACTGCAAAAAAATTACATACACAAAAGAGTCTCTGTTTTCTCAAAAGGAATGAGGCAAAAAGTCGGTATTGCAATTGCATTGGCAAAAAATGCAAAAGTATTATTGCTTGATGAACCGACATCGGGTCTAGATTTAAAATCCGCAAAAGAGTTTGCCGATATTCTGAATAAACTGAAAAACAAAGATGTTGCCGTATTAATGACCACTCACGATCTGTTCAGAGCAAAAGAAACAGGAACTGATATAGGCATATTAAAAAACGGAAAACTCATTGATACATTTGTTTCTGAAGAAATTAATTACGACATACTAGAAAAATTATACATTAATCACATAAAGATATAAGATATATGCTTTGGCTGATTGCACAAAAAGAATTAAAAGAAATTATAAGGCAGGGAGTGCTTAAAATATTAATCCTGACTGTATTAGTTTTATTATTAGTTTCTCTCGTCATAAGCTTTTCATACAACCGATATATCGACTCTCTGCATATTAAGTCTGAAAAAGAATCTCGTGAACTGTGGGACAAACAAGGGGATAAAAATCAGCACAGTGCAGCTCATTACGGACTGTATCTGCTAAAACCGAAATCTCCGCAAGCATTGTGGGATAACGGCTTAGACAGGTATACGGGAGCCGCAATTTTTATAGAGCCGCACGTAAGAAATAACACAATGTTTAAAGCCGTGCAAGACAGCCCGATGCTCGCAAAATGGGGTGAATTTACGCCCTCTTTCATTATGCTTTACATTCTTCCTCTTTTGATTTTATGGATAACTTTTAATATAATTTCAAGAGAAAAAGAACAGGGAACGTATCGTTTGCTCAAAAGCCAAGGTGTAAGTTCTTTAAAATGGATAGCAGGTAAAGCGTCAGCTGTATGGATAATTACAATATTGCTGATAGTCCCCGTATTTTTAACGGCAGGAATAATATTCGGAAAAGGTGCGTTTTTTACCGTCGAAAGTTTTCTGCTTTTGCTCACATATTTGCTTTATGCAGGAATATATATCCATATAGGAATTGCTGTTTCGGCATTAACAAAAAAATCTGAGATTTCAATAATTTTTCTGGTCGGGTTTTGGGTTCTCACAACCTGGGTTATTCCCAAAATTACGTCAAGTATTACACAAAATATTTATCCCTCTCCTTTAGAGTCCGAATTTAAAAAAAACATAAGAGACGAAATTTATAAAAACGGAATTTTACGCCACGACATAAATCATAAAAATACGATTGCATTTACGAAAAAAGTTTTGAAAGAATATAATGTAAACGATGTTTCCGAACTTCCGTTCAATTTTAACGGATACATATTGCAGGCTGCCGAAGATACCAATAACATTATATTTGATAAACACTATGCCGAATTACATAAATTATACAAAAAACAAACAAACGTTTATACCGTAAGCGGTCTGTTTTCTCCTTTTATCCTCGCAAGACAGATTAGTATGGGACTGTGCAAAACAGATTTGTGGTCGCATATTAATTTTACGAAAGCTACTGATGAATACCGCAAATTATTCATCAAAACAATTAATGAAGACCTTATAAAATCGCCTTATAAACCGAACCAACGATTTATTCGCTCAAATGACTTATGGGAAAGTATTCCGAAGTTTAAATATAAGTTGCCGGGTCTCAAATTATTTTCGGAACATTACAAATACGTATATTCAATATATTTGCTTTGGTTTGTAGTTTCTGCAGGTATTTTATTATTTACGTCAAAAAAAATTAAGTTTTAAAATGATTAAACATATTCTGTATTTTGAGTGGAAGAACATTAAACGCAGTAAAATCGTAATATGGACGGCCGTCATTCTCTCTTTATTAATATTTTTGAGCATACATACAGGTAATCTTGCCGTTAAAAATCAGCTTGATAATATTAAAAAATTAAACAGGAAGAAAAAGAGAGGCACGAAAAACTGCTGACGGATATTGAAAAGGTCGAATCGGGCGAAAAAAAAGTAAACGCTTATACAAACCCGAAAACCCCTTATATGGTCGGAGGGAAATACGGCAGCTATGAAATCTTTAAAGAACCCGGAGAATTGTCATTTATTTCTTTAGGACAAAGTGATTTTTTCCCTTACCATTACAGAATATCCATAAGAAACAGGCAACTTTACTCGTTCTTGGCAGGCGATGACAAAATGGAAAATCCTATCAATCAGCAAAACAGCAATTTCGATTTAGCTTTCGTCCTCATTTGGTTATTGCCGCTGTTTGTAATAACTTTCAGCTATAACATTTTATCGTCGGAAAAAGAATTCGGAACACTTAAACTTTTAAAAGCAAGTTCAATTTCAATAACAAAAATACTGTTGATAAAAATATTACTGCGATTTATCATCATTACGAGCATATCAATAGTAAGTATTCTTCTGCTTTTTTATTTATACGGAGTCAATATCAGTGATAATATGTCCGGCATAAGCAAACTGTTTCTCTTTATTTGTTCATATACTCTGTTTTGGTTTCTGATTTCCGCTATAGTAAACCTTTTCAGCAAAAGCTCAATTGTCAACGCCGGGATTTTGTTTGCTGTCTGGCTCCTGTTAATACTTATAGTTCCTGCTATACTGAATATTGTATCAAACTATAAATATCCGGTTGCTACCCGTATTGAATACGTAAACTTCATAAGAGAAGCGACTTATGAAATTGATAATAATTCAGACAAAGTATTAGACGAATACTTTTTATCTCACCCCGAACTCGGGATAAGAAAATCGAAAAATATGCCTTTCTGGGTTTATAAAAATGCTTTAAAAAATAAAATAATAAAAGACGTTTCAGGCGATTTTGTAAATCACCGCAACAGTCAGTTCAATAAACAAGTTGAATTTATTAATAATTTTAAATACCTTTCTCCTGCTATTGCTATGCAGCAGACATTAAATAAAATATCAGGAAACAGCACTTCCGATTTTTTAAAATTCCAAGCTAAAGCAGACGAATGTAACGATAAGTGGAGAATGTATTTCTTTCCTAAAATCCTGAGAGATGAATTAATGTCGAAAAATGACGTATTAAATTTGCCTGAATATCATTGAACCCGTAAGTTTAAATTGTATCCTTACAGTATTACGCCGTGAAGCACAGGATTTTACCTGAATAAATGAATGGTTCCTTTTGTTCCCGTTATTATTCTGTTTTCATCAACGGGAGTTTGTTCATTTTTTTTACCGCCTCTGTCTCCTTTGTATTCTATACCGTCTTTGCCTAAAGCTTTTATCACGTAATAGTAAATTCCGGGCGAACAGGTTATGCCGAGAAAATTTTTCCCGTCCCAGCCGGTATTTATTGCTTCGTCTTGGTTTTCGGTTTCCCAAACTTTTTGTCCCCAGCGGTTGTATATGGTCAAATGAAATTCTTTCATTCCTTTTAAGCTTTCTTCCGAAAATTTCCATACATCGTTTATTCCGTCGCCGTTCGGTGTAAAAACATTAGGAACGTTTTCCAATTTTGACGGTTCTACCGAAACTTCAACCGTAAGAGTATCATAATCGGTGCAGGTATTATCGTCAGAAACTTTCATCACAACTTCGTAAGTTCCTTTTTCAAGGTATTTATGGCTTATCGTATCTTCATCGATTCTGAGTTCAACAGGACTTTTATCGCCGAAATCCCACTCTTTTTCTGTCGCCCAGCTTGTTGTATTTTCAAACGTAACGTCCAATTTTGCTTCGCCGTTCTGGGGCGTTGCTGTTGCCGTTGCTTCTTCAACTTTAAGTACTACCTGTGTATCTTGAGGGCATCCGAAATTGTTTATAACATGAAATTTATAACCGTTGGGTCCGTAAACATCCGGAGAAGCCGAGGTATTTCCTTTTATCGTATCATTATCCCAAAATATGGGGGGCAGCCCTACATTCAACCCCTCCCAATAAGTGCCGTATATTACACCGTTTATTTCTTTAGATATCAGCAGAGTATCTTTAAAAGTCCACTTTTCGGGTCTTATATTTTCTTTAAATATAATTGTCCAGTTAAAAATAAATCCGTTATCCGTATTTTGATTGTCAGTAATATCGAGTGTCCAATTTCCGTTCATCGGGCAACCGGCAAGATTGTCAAAGCTTTCTTCGGGCAAATATGCTGCTGCGGGGACAGGGCTTAAAGTTGTACTGTTTATTGTTCCCGAAACGGAACTGTTGCTCCAATAATATCGGTACGGTGTGCCGGCTTCCGAACTTGCTTCGTCGTCAATCGGTTCACCGAGATAGGCGTGATTTGTTGCGTCAAAATTTTTTAATATTACGGAAGAGCCGTTTTCGCAAGTTAATTTTATTTGCAAGTTTCCCATATCGGAATGCTCGAAATTAATTTCTATCGAATCAATGTCTCCCGGGTTATATGTCGTACCTTCCGGAAATTCATCAAAATATAAATTTGATTGATACGGCAATACATCATTTATTTCTTTTGCAGGGTCTTCTTTTACTTCGTAAATTATTGTGTCTTTCCATTCTTCGGGATATGCTTTCCCGATTAATGTTGCCGAACTGCCTTTGCAAATGCCTGTTACGTCTTCCGGTAAATCAACTTTTGTTTGCGAATAATTCGGGGACATAGCTATTTTAAGCGGTAATATTTTAAATCCTTCCTGCAGGCTTGCATCAATAACTTTCAATTTTATCCTGTATCCTCCGCCTTCGGTAAATTGGTGTGTTACAGAATCTTTATCGGTTCCGGATATAGTTGTACCGTCATCGAAATCCCAATAATATTCGGCATTTGTTACAGGGCTTCCGCTATCGGTTACCGTTGCTTTGAGCCAAATCACGGAATCTCGGCACCCGCTTAAAGTATCACCGTCCGACGGATACAGAGGTATAAGTTTACTTGTTACGGAAATATCTAATTGTGAAAAACTTACCAGAGGTAAAATAATAAATGCTATTAAGAAAATTTGCTTTTTCACTAAATAAATTTTATGCAAAAATAATAAATCCTGCGAAACAAAAAAGATATGTTTTTAAACTGAAATTAATTGAAAATATTTTGTTTACAATTTATTTTTTAACGACACCTTCCGGCATTGGCTTTCTTTTATTTTGCAAAGACAATAACTAAATTTATAAAGCTATGACAAATCAAAATTCAAATTATCGAAAAGGAAACGGAACGGGCTTCATTATTTTTATTATTTTTTTGCTCGGTATTACTTTGCCTTTCCATTATGTGCCGTCTCATTTAAAAGTTTTTCCGAAAAACAACTTTACGTTCAGCCATACGATTGTTACGCAAGAAGATATTGATTATTTAGTTGAACGGTATAATGATGCAAGTTTTTTTGAAAAACAGGCAATAAAAAACGAAGCTTTTTTCAGGAAATTAATTGAAGAAGGAATTATTTTTGAAACAGATGACAAATAAAAAAACGGGCACGACATATTTTGTCGCAGTATTGCTTTATCTTTGTAAAAAAGTAAAGTTATGAAAGCAAAATACCTTTTACGTTACCGTTTTATAATTGAAAAATTGCAGCGTTCTCAATATTCTTCATACGATGATATTGAGCAATATATTTTTGATAATTTTGAAATACTCGGGTTTGAATTGAGTTATTCAAAACGCACATTTCAAAGAGACAAAAACGATATTGAACAAATTTTCGGAATTTTTATAAAATACAATGCCGCTAATATGTCGTATTATATTGATGAAAACGATATTCCCGATTCGGCAAAAAAACTTCTTGATGCGTTTACCGTAACAAATGCTTTGCAATTGTATGACGATTTTTCGAAATATATCAGCTTTGAAAAAGAAAATCTCGGGAGGCAAGGAATGTTTTACGAGTTAAATTATGCCGTAAAAAATAAATACCGAATAAAGATTCATTATCAAAAATATTATGAGGAAAATTTTGAAACACGCGAACTTAAACCCTTGGCTCTTAAAGAATTTGCCGGCAGGTGGTATTTGGTTGCTTTGCGTAAAGACGACAAAAACAACAAAGAAGTAACAAGAACCTACGGTTTAGATCGTATTTTATATGTTGAAAAACTAAAAGCAAAATTTAAAACACCCGATTTTGATTTAAACGAATATTTTAAAAATTTTTGCGGAATTATTACCGATGAAGATACCGCTTTTGAAGAAGTAATTTTATCTTTCGATTCGTTTCAGGGAAATTACGTAAAATCTTTGCCCTTGCACCACAGCCAAGAAATACTGATTGATACCGAAGATGAATTAAGGATAAAACTGAAACTGCATATCACTTTCGATTTTATACAAAAATTATTATCTTACGGAAAGTTTATGAAAGTTTTAGAACCTGAAAGTTTAAAAAATGAGGTAAAAGAAGAGTTACGGGAGGCATTTGGGTTATATGAATAGTGAGGGCGTGAATACTTTGCAAAAGGAAAATAATATTCGAAATAAAATTGAATTTTAATTAATATAAAATGGAAGAATTACAAAGTATAAAAAAGTTATTGCAAGAAGTGTCGGCAATAAGTAAAAAATATGAAGAAATTGCAAAAATAACCGGAGAGAATTACAATATCTTTAACATTTTAGGTTTATCAACCAAAGAAGTAAGAACTCATTCAGCATTTATTGCTGATTTGCTAAATCCAGAAGGTTTACACGGACAAGGGAGTATATTTCTTGAATTATTTTTTGACCAAATAAAAATTAAACTAAATGTAGAAAAGGAAAAAATAAAATCAATTGAAGATACAATTAAAAAAATACCTTCAAAAAAAGCAAACGTGTTTGTTGAAGAAAATATAGGCAAAATTTCTGATGACGAAGGTGGTCGAATAGACATTGTAATTAAAGATAGCTTCAAACAAATTGTTATCGAGAACAAAATTTGTGCGGATGATGAGAAAAGGCAACTTGTAAGATATAAAAATAAATACCCTAATGCACTTCTGTTATATTTGACTCTACATGAAAAAGAAGCATCTGATAAGAGTATTACAAAAAAAGACAACAGTAAACTAATAATATACGAAGATTATTTTAATATTACATATAAAGAAGATATTGTAAGATGGTTAGAAAAATGCAAAGAAAAAGCTGTAAACCAACCTATTTTACGAGAAACTTTAACACAATATATAAATTTAATTAAATTTTTAACAGGACAAACAATGAATGAAAAAATGGAAAATGAAATTGTTAAATTACTATTAAATAATAATAGTAATTTTAACAACGCAATGACAATTATAGAAGCTTTTGACAAAATTAAGAAGGATACTTATGATTTTTTATCAGATTTATTGAAAAAACTTGGTTTTGCCCCAAAATCAAATAAACCCTCAAATGCAAAACATTTTTTTTATGATAATAGTAATTTATATGAAAATGATATTGCTTCAAAATTTAGATTCTGGACATGGTTAGATGGAAATATTTTAAAAATCATATTTGAACTATACGGGGAAGATATAAAATATGGAGAAAAGGTTAAGGATGAGCTTTTAAAATATTTCCATCTAACCATGTCCAGAATCTAAATTTTGAAGCAATATCATTTTCATATAAATTACTATTATCATAAAAAAAATGTTTTGCATTTGAG
>CAMZKI010000078.1 GCA_947311125.1 uncultured Chlorobiota bacterium | reverse complement strand
TTCTTCTTCTTTTTTTTATTGTTCTTGCTCTTCTCCTTCTTTTTATTCTTTTTCTTCTTCTTGTTCTTCCTATTTTTTTTCTTCTTCTTCTTCTTCTTCCTCTTTCTCCTCCTCCTCCTTCTTCCTCCTTCCTCTCCCCCTCAACAACGCCAGAGAGGTATTTGCATGACTGTTATTAATAAGGGTAGTGCTCCACAGGGAACCAAAATGTTAAACGTATTAAAGTTATCATTTTCGTCCCAACACGAATAACAACTGATGGTTCTTATAGACATCATTGACAAAGAAATGTTTTTTTTTTCAGACAAAAAGGGAATCATTTGATTGAAAAAGGAAACCTTTCTACAATATATTTGACATGAAAATGTCTTCAACTATTTCCCAGTTGTCACAATTTTAAACGTATTGTAGAATAGATTTAATTTTTTACTGTTTGATACAGGTTTTTTGCTTGTTTTGAGTTTGTTTGGTAGAATGATTTAGGACCGATAATGTATTTTATATTGTTCATTTTTTCGGAAATATGGTCTTTGCCCTTATAATTAACTATTTCCAGGTCTGTTATACTGTCATTTAATTTATTGTTAATTACATAGTTAATTGATGTAATTTTCGGAAATTTTTCCGAAACTGCATTTAAAATTTTAAATATTTTTTCGGTATCGTTTTTAAAAACTGACAGAATAATCATTATTTCGTTTGTTTCCGATGTCCTGATTATTAAATTTCGCAGGAATCCTTCTTTTTTGTAGAGATTAAAAAAATCGTAGTTGTTTTTTACTGCAAAGTTTTTAATAAACAGACGTATTTCGTTTGACGGACTTTTCTGTAAAAGGCATTCTTCAATGTCCAGAATTTTATCGAAACGACCGGGTATGTGAAAACCGAGTGCTTTAAAATCGGATATATTTTTATCGGATTTTACTTCTTCTTCCGTAAGCCATCGTGCATTTGAGAAAGAAAACTCAAGTTTGTTTCTGTAATATTGTGTTTCGGGAGCAGGTAATATTTTATTTATTTCGGGAAGTTCAATTTTAGCTATGCGTTTAAGGACATCTTCAATTTGTTTTTGCTTGTATTTGAGTTGTTCGTCGTAGCTTAACTGTTGTCTTGTGCAACCTCCGCAAATGCCGAAATGTCTGCACGGTGCTTCAATGCGTTTTTCCGAGTATTTATGAAACTTAACGGGGTAGCCTTCTTTGTAGTTCTTCTTTTTTTTATTAATTTGAACATCTACAATGTCTCCGGGAACTGTTTTAGAAACAAATATTGTGAGGTCTCCCTGGTCAGGGTTTTTGTTTTTTACTTTACCTATTGCTTTCCCTTCTATTGCAAGGTCTGTTATTTCAACTTTTTCGTACAGAGGGTATCTGTTTCTGTTTCTTTTTGCCATTTTTTATTTTTAATTTAGACAAAGATACTTAAAACGTAGTATTTTACGGATAATTATTGAAATTCACAGCATCCTATATCAGGAGCTGTATCATTAATTCGGCTTATGTTATTTATATCGTTGCTCAAAAGTGCCGGATATTGATTTGTAATTTGTATGTTTCCGCTGTTTATTGCAGGAGAATTTTCGTTAAGCATAAAATCATACAGATAATAATCTTTGAAAAGAGGGTCATTATTTAAAATTATATTATTGTAATGATTAATATCTTCTGTATTTATATTACTTTCCGGGTCAATTTTTAATATACAATTGTCAAATTTATAATTGAATAAGACACCTTGTTCGGTATATCCGTCGGCAATTGTTTCAGTTTCCCTGTTTCCCCATATAATACAGTTTCCGAAATAAGCATTTTCTAAATCGTAAAGATAAACTGTTTCGTTAAATTTATAATAGTTGTTTAGATATACGGCAGGTGTATTTCTTATTCCTTTCCAGTAATTGCCTATAGTGCAGTGGTAAAAGTTATAGTTTCCGCCTCTTGTCAGGGCGATGTTATACCATCCGCAATCGCTTATCAGGCAGTTTGTCGCAAATATATTACTTGCTTGTGCAAAAATACCGGCATACGAATGGTGCTCGATAACAGAATTGTGAATTGAAAGTTGCGGGTTTGAGTTTTGTACTGAATCAGTCAAAATACCGATATCGGCATTTTTAATTATTGCATAATTAATGTAATTATTTTTGCTTAGTTTTGTAAGCCAGATTCCGCCCCATTGTCCGGCAACATCATAATAGTTATCGGTGCTGTCATTTGCAAAAATATCATAAAAAACAGAGGAATGTCCGTTTAATCTGTCAGCTTCAAAGATTACGGGATTTTCATAAGTGCCGTTTACGGTTAAGGTTCCCAAAATAATTATTTGAGAACCTCTGTGAGAGTAGATATGTGTTCCGGGTTCAATTGTCAGGTGTTCATTCTCGTCTAAAGCAACAGAGTTATATATAAGGTAGGGTTTATCGTTTGTCCATATTTGTGTTTGAATAACGGAATCGTTAAAAAAATGAACATCTTGTCCTATTGCAAATAATCTTACATATTGAGAGTTTAAACCTGTTTTAAAAATGACCTTATCCTCTTCGATAATATTTCCGGTTTCTGTATTAACAGTAACATCCGTAAATATATAAATGCTGTCGTGAGCTTCCAGTTCAATATTTTTAAGATAATCAGCAGGTGTTCCGTTAATATTCAGCCTGAAATTTGAAGCACTACCTTTTTCTAAGGTTATTTCATTAATTAATACGGGTTCATCATACGGGTTTTTTACTTTAAAATATCTTACGGCAGAGCCTATTCCGCTGAAAACGGTATCAAAAAAAACAGTGTCTTTTGAAAATTCAAGATTTATAATACCTTTTTTAGAAAAATCTTTTTTATTGCATGAATTAAAAATAAAGAGTAAATGAAGTGAAATTATGAAGAGGATCAGAAAGTGTTTCATTTAAACAGTTTAATTTTTTGCAATTAATGTAATAAACGTAAATTTTTGTGATTTATTTAATTTATGCAAAAGAATAAAAAAAATCAATAAGATTACAGAAATTAAAAATATTTAATAATTTTGCAGTCCCAATCGGGGTGTGGCGCAGTCCGGTTAGCGCGCTGCGTTCGGGACGCAGAGGCCGTGAGTTCGAATCTCACCATCCCGACTGTCTGGAAATGAGCGATTTGATTTTAAATAATCAGGTCGCTTTTTTTATTTTATAAAGTGAAATTTCGGCTTCAGCTTTTTTGTTTTTTTATGAAAAGCAGGTTGAAAAAATGACAGTAAAATGAATATTCTTCATAAAAAATGATATTTTTTATATGTTAAATAAAAGTTTATTTTATAGATTTTTATGCTAAATTTGTCTGTAATTAATTTATAATTCTAATTCTAAAAATATATTGGTAT
>CAMZKI010000077.1 GCA_947311125.1 uncultured Chlorobiota bacterium | reverse complement strand
TAAATTTATTTAATTTTAAAATTGAATTTTAGCGCATTATCATCACATACATCTATGCACCGACCGCAATCAGTACATTCGGAGGATTTTATATTTCCGGACTTTTTGCCTATAATATCTAAAACCTGAATTTCAGGACAAACTTTTTTGCATTTCATACATAAAGTACAATTTTCCTTTGTGTGAGAAACTTTTAACAGTCTGTATTTTCCGATAACCGCATAAATCGCACCTACGGGACAGATATGTCCGCACCACCCGTGTTCGGCAATAAAAATATCAAAAAGAAAAACTGTTAAAACAATTGAAATACCGAATACTGTTCCGAAAATTACGGCTCTGAATAATATTGATATGGGATTTATCAGTTCAAATGCTGCTATTCCGGAAATAAACGATAAAAATAAACCTAATCCGACAACATAGTATCTGATATTTTTAGACATTGATTTTGTTTTAAAAACAGGTTGTATACCTGTTATCTTTCTGATATAAGAGGCAAAATCCGTAATAATATTCAAAGGACAAACCCAACTGCAAAATATTCTGCCTCCCGTAACAGAGTAAAAAAGCAAAATAACTGCTGCTCCGATAATTATTTCTGTTGTAGGAATATATCCGGCAAAAAACATTTGCATGACAGCATAAGAATCGGACAAATGAAATTTATTAAACAGAATTGCCGTACTTAAATTTCCTTTAATTATATTTATTCTGAAATTTGCTCCTGCTACAAACAGAAAAAGTATTCCTGATTGAGATATTCTTCTCAATATCAAATATCTATTATTCTTCATCATCAAATAATCCTTCCAAATCATTTAAATATTCAATAGCTCCCGTATTGTCTTTATCTGCGGAACTTCCGACACTTGTTTTATTTAATCGCTTTTCGTCTTCTGCATCCCATCCCTTTATATAATGGTCTCCTACTTTTCCTGTTGCAATTTTAAGCGGTAAAACTTTTATTGCCGGTATTTCTGTAATACAAGCATGCTCACAAAGACCGCAACCGGTACAGATTTCAGCATTAACGACAGGTTTGAGATAAGCATGTTTTCCGGTTCTTTCATTTTGAGAATACTCAATTGTTATAGCTTCCCCTAAAAGCGGACAGGCTCTGTAGCAAGCATCACACTGAATACCCCAGAAAGCAATGCATGATTCTTTATTAACAACCGCCAGTCCCATTCTGCTTTTATTAACATCGAGCTTTTTTGTTTTATTTTCGGCAGATGCTAAAAGTTTATTGACATCAAGAGCTCCTGTGGGGCAGACAGGTACACAGGGAATATTTGTGCACATATAACAAGGAACCTCCCTTGCGGTAAAATACGGAGTGCCCGTTACTTTATTATCTGACGGAGTCGAAAGTTTTAACGTATCATACGGACAGGCTTCAACACATAGTCCGCATTTTATGCAGGCTCTTACAAAATCAGGTTCATCAATTGCTCCGGGAGGTCGTAAGACCAGGTCGGTCTTCTTATTATTTTCAACATATCCGCCCCAAACTAAGCCTCCGACAGCAACATAACCGGCTCCTCTGAAAATTGTCTTAATGGCATCTTTTCTTGAAGTTTTTCCGGATTTTATTTTATTTTTTTCAGGCATTTGAAATTTTTGAATAAAACAGAATGTAAGTATTTAAGCTTTATAAACTTTAACGGCACTTTTCTTAAAATCTGTTTGTTTTGATATAGGACAAGTTGCATCTAAAGTAACTTTATTTATATAAACTTTTTCATCAAACCAAGGCACATATACCAATCCTTTAGGCGGTTGATTTCGTCCTCTTGTATCAACGTGGCATTTTACTTTTCCCCTCCTGGATTCAACCCAAACCAAATCTCCCTGTTTAATGCCGTTTTTTTCGGCATCTTGAGGGTTCATATAGCAAAGAGCTTCCGGAACTGCACGATACAGTTCGGGAACACGCATAGTCATTGTTCCGCTGTGCCAGTGTTCAAGAACTCGCCCGGTTGATAACCAGAAAGGATAATTTTTATCAGGAACCTCCGGTGCATCCATAAACGGGCGGAAAAATATTTTAGCCTTATTATCTAATCTTTGTTTTCCTTTTTCGGAATTAGGAGATTTTAAATCGCCTACAGGTAATTCTTTCATTGCTTTTCCGTAAAAAGCAAAATCGCCTGTTTCTGCTTTGCGGGCATAAGGATCGTATTTAACATTGAAACGCCACTGTGTTTCTTTACCGTCAACAACGGGCCACTTTAATCCTCTTACTTTATGGTATGTGTCAAAATCGGCATAATCATGAGCATGTCCTTCTCCGAATTTACGATATTCTTCCCAAAGGTATTTTTGGATAAAAAATCCGTAACCTTTCCATTCTTTATCGTCTGAGCCTATAAGCGTTCTTTTATCTCCTTCTGCTTCGGTATTTAAGAATCCTTTTCCTATCGGATCGGGCCATACATAAGATTTTGCTTCATCATTTGCAAAAAGAACTTCATACAGCGTTGTATTAGGATTATAACCTAATTCTGCTATCTTATCAGTTACGTCAGGCAGCGGTTTATCTAATCCCGGTATTTTTGCTTCGCCCCACACTTCTCTGAGCTTAAATCTTTTTGAGAGTTCAACTATCTGCCATATATCGGGCATAGCATCGCCTACCGGTGTAACTTGCTGTTTCCAGTGTTGGGTTCGGCGTTCTGCATTTCCGTATGCTCCCCATTTTTCGTATATCATTGCTGAGGGCAATACTAAATCGGCAACTTTAGCTGATATTCCGGGATAACCGTCGCTTACTACAATGAAATTATCTAATTTCCTCGCTGCTTTAATCCAGTGACGGGCACTTGCCGTATTTTGATACGGATTATTGACTTGAACCCAAACAAATTTTATTTTACCGTCTTCGATATCACGGTGTAGTTTCATCACGTGAGAACCAACCTTCGGATTTAATGTTCCTTTCGGAAGTTTCCATATTTTTTCTGCTATTTCTCTGTGTTTCGGATTTTTAACAACCATATCAGCAGGTAAACGATGAGCAAATGTTCCGACTTCCCGTGCTGTTCCGCATGCAGAAGGTTGCCCTGTTAAACTGAAAGCTCCGTTACCGGGCTTAGCTTGTTTTCCAAGCAAAAGGTGAACCATATATGCCTGTTCGTTAACCCAAGTTCCTCTTGTATGCTGGTTCATTCCCATTGTCCAGAAAGAAACTACTTTTCTGTTTTTTTCTACATAAAGTTTTGCCAGTTCTTTCAGTTTGTTTTTATAATCTTCTGTTGATTCTTCAGGGTTTCCTTTTGATATTTCAGCAACATAGTCCAGAGTATAAGGAGATAATGCTTTTTTGAAATCATCAAAAGTTATTATCCAATGCTTACCTGCAGATTTTGCATTTTTCATTTCCAAAATATCTCCTTCTTTATATCCGAGATATTCTAATGAAACACCTTCTGCTTTTGATAATTTTTTAGATAACTGATGCTTAACGGTTTCTCGTTCTTTATCCGTAAAGTTTTTATGATCTGGGTTTCTCATTCCGTAACCTGTATCGACAACACCTGTTGCAAAAACGGTATGATTCTTTACAAATTTCCAGTCAATTGCTTCCGGATAACTATAAACTATTTCTCTTGCAATAAAGTTCCATATTGCAAGGTCTGTTTGAGGTCTGAAAATTATCTCTGTATCAGCTAAATCAGAAGTTCTGTTTGTAAATGTAGTAAGATTTATGATTTTAACTTTATCGGGATTGTTAAGTTTTCTGTCAATAACGCGAGACCAGAGAATAGGGTGCATTTCTGACATATTTGCTCCCCAGGTTATCACTGTGTCAGTCAATTCAATATCATCGTAACATCCTGAAGGTTCGTCAATTCCGAATGTCTGAATGAAACCTGCAACTGCTGAAGCCATACAATGTCTTGCATTAGGGTCAATATTATTAGAACGAAATCCTGCTTTCATTAATTTTACGGCTGCATATCCTTCCTGAACGGTATATTGACCTGAACCGAATATTCCTATTCCTGCAGGTCCTAGCTCTTTCAACGATTTTTTAATTTGTTTTTCCATTTCGTCGAAAGCTCTTTTCCAACTGACAGGCTTGAATTTTCCGTTTTTATTAAAGTTTCCGTTTTCGTCAACTCTCATAAGCGGTACTTTTAAGCGGTCTTCGCCGTACATAATTTTTGCATTAAAGTAACCTTTTATACAGTTCAGTCCACGATTTACCGGAGCTGCAGGATCTCCTTTTACGGCTACTATTTTATCATTTTTGACAGCTACCATAATACCGCAGCCTGTTCCGCAAAATCGACAAACAGCTTTATCCCACCGCCATTCGTTTTCCGCTTTTTGAGGAGCAGCTTTCAGGTGCTTAGGTAAGGCAATACCGACAGCAGCAGCGACTGTTGCAACTGCCGAACTTTTAATGAAATCTCTTCTGCTTAAACTCATTTTAGAAAAAATTTTGGATTTAGAATTATTTTTAATCTATAATTCAAATTTACAAATAATAATTTAAGATACTTATATGGTTTTATATGATTTTTATCATTTGTATCAAATGTTAGATATACACATATGATTTACAGCAATATGTATATTTTAAGATATATTTAAAAAAATTATTTAGAACAAAT
>CAMZKI010000076.1 GCA_947311125.1 uncultured Chlorobiota bacterium | reverse complement strand
TTCAGAATGGTGGCATTTTTCTCATAATTGCGGGACAAAATATAAAATCAGCGATAAAAATTTTGACTGTAATTAGATTAAAGTTAAGTTTTTTTTATTCTTTTGAATTGTAAATACAATTACACAATAAATATCTCAGTAAAAATTTAATAAGATGCCGGAAGAAATTGACGATAAACTGAAATCAAGAAATATAAAACCTACTGCAATGCGACAATTGGTTTTAGAAATTCTGACAGAACAAAAAACTGCAATAAGTTTACCTGAACTGGAAGAGAAATTTGCATTTGCAGATAAATCAACACTATACAGAACATTAAAAACTTTTCAGGATAATAAGTTAATACACAGTATTGATGACGGTTCGGGAGCTATACGCTACGCTGTTTGTCATGATACTTGCCAATGTAACCCGGAAGATCTGCACCTCCATTTCTTCTGTAATTCCTGTAACCAAACTTTTTGCCTCACGGAAATACCGGTTCCGAGCATAAACTTACCTTCAGACTTTTCTCTTGAAAGCGTAAATTTTGTAGTAAAAGGCATTTGCAAAGAATGCAATAAAAAAACAAGCAAATAAACTTTGCAACTCGGTTGCATTTATTTTGTTCATATATTTGCGGTTATGAACAACAAGTATATAAATACAAATATTATTTTTTCCGTTTTTATAGGGTTGTTCATTTTTTTTCATGCCGTAGTTCCGCATGATCATCATTACAACGAGTCGGTAATTATTTCAGAACATACAGAAACAGCCTCAAGTACCGATAAGGAAAAAAATACACATTGTTTTGCTGTCAACATTCTTTTTTTACAAAAAACCGAGTTATCTGTTGATAATAAAATTTTTGAAACAAAATTTCCTTTTTTATTTTTTAATAAAAAAGAATACGAAAACAAATCATATAACTTCACAAATCGGAAAGAGCTGTTTTTCTGTCATAGTTTTAAACTGCCAAACTTTATTTTCTCTCAAATAGACCCCGCCAGAGGTTCACCTTCTCTTTTTTATTAGAAAATCAATACTCAATTCAGAAAATCCAATCAGTATTCGATTAAAATTTTTGTTTGCCGACTTTTCGGATAAACATCAATTATCAATATTTAACAATAAATAATCAATTCAAAAAGTATGATTAATAAAATAATATCTTTTTCGATAAAGAACAAAGCTCTTATTTGGCTGATGACAATAGGGCTTATAATCGGCGGAATATATTCGGCAACAAAAGTGCCGCTCGATGCCGTTCCCGATATAACAAATAATCAAGTTTTGGTAATTACAACAGCTCCTAATCTCGGAACCGAAGACATAGAGCAATTTGTAACCTATCAAGTTGAACTTGCAATGGCAAATTTACCTGACGTAACAGAAATACGCAGTGTTTCAAGATTCGGACTTTCCGTGGTAACAATAGTTTTTAAAGATGATGCCGGAACCTATTTGCCTCGCCAATTGGTAGCCGAAGCACTTTCGGAAGTAAAAGAAAAAATTCCGAAAGGTTTCGGAGAACCATTTATGGCACCTATAAGCACGGGTTTGGGCGAAATCTACCAATACACACTGGAAGTTGCTCCCGAATTTGAAGACAAATATGACGATATGGAACTTCGAACCATTCAAGAATGGATTGTAAAAAGGCAAATGGCAATGCTGCCCGGTGTGGTTGAAGTAAACTCTTTCGGCGGACACGGAAAACAATATGAAGTCTCAATCAATCCGGATAAACTTCGAAGTATGAATCTTACAATTTCAGATGTTTTTGAAGCCCTTGAAAATAACAATCAAAATGTAGGCGGTGCATATATCGAAAAAGATCATCAGGCAAATTTTATCAGAGGCGAAGGACTTATGCGGTCAATCGATGATATAAAAAATACCTTGGTAAAGAACATAAACGGGCAGCCGGTTTTTATTCGTGATATTGCAGAGGTAAAATTCGGAAGTTTTTTGCGATACGGGGCATTTACAAAAAACGGAAAAGGTGAAGCTGTAGGCGGTATCGTTATGATGCTCAAAGGTGAGAATTCTAACGATGTCATTAAAAATGTGAAAGAGCGTATTACATTAATACAAAAATCATTACCCGAAGGCGTTACCATTAAACCGTTTCTCGACAGAAGTAAACTTATAAAAAGTACAACTTCTACCGTTGCAGAAAATCTCGGCATCGGTGCATTAATCGTAATTTTTATTCTTGTCATTTTTCTCGGAAACCTAAGAGGCGGATTAATTGTAGCTTCAACAATTCCCTTGGCTCTTTTATTTGCATTTATTATGATGCATATTTTCGGTGTTTGGGCAAATTTGATGTCCCTCGGTGCTCTTGACTTCGGAATTTTAATCGATGGTGCAGTAATTATTATTGAAAGTATGATATTCTATCTGCATCGAAAAAAACTCATAGGGACAAAAATAACAAACTCACAACGAAATGAAATTGCCTACAAATCGGCAAGCAAAATGATGAATTCTGCATTTTTCGGGCAACTTATTATTTTAATTGTATTTATTCCTGTCTTAGCACTTCAAGGTATTGAAGGAAAGATGTTTATTCCGATGGCTATGACATTCGGATTTGCCGTTCTCGGTGTGGCTTTATTGTCTTTAACCTATATCCCGATGATGGCAGCAACATTTCTGAACCCGCCAAAAACCGATAAAAAAACTTGGGGCGAAAAAGCGGTGAATAAAATCGAAAAATTATATATGCCCGTTATTGATTGGGCAATGAGTAAAGCGAAGTGGATTATTACCGGAGCAATAGTATTGTTACTTATAGGAGGATTTATGTTTTCAAGAATCGGAGCTGAATTTATGCCGAAATTAGATGAAGGAGACTTTGCTTTTCAGGCAATTTTAAAACCGGGAACTTCTTTAACGGAAGTTACAAAAACATCTACACGCTTAGAATAAATTGTAATGTCAAACTTTCCCGATGAAATCGAATCAATACAAAGCAGAATCGGTGTGGCGGATTTACCTATGGATCCGATGCCCGTTGATATTGCAGATGTTTTCGTAATACTTAAACCGCAAAGTGAATGGACAAAAGCTGATTCAAAACAGGAACTGATTGAAAAAGTTAAAGAAAAAGTTGCCGTTCTGCCGGGAATTAATTTTGAATTTACACAACCCATCGAAATGCGATTTAATGAACTTCTTACCGGAATTCGTGAAGATGTGGCAATTAAAATTTACGGCGAAAATTTAAACGTTTTAGCCGATAAAGCGGAGGAAATTACCGGTTTAATTTCAGGTATTGAAGGGGTTGCCGGAGTCAAAGCCGAAGCAACACGGGGCTTACCTCAAATAACGGTAAAATACGACAGAAATAAATTGGCAAAATACGGTTTGCAAATAAACGAATTGAATACAATAATCGAAACCGCATTCAGCGGAAGTATTGCCGGAAATATCTATGAAGGTGAAAGAATGTTTGATTTGGTTGTCAGATTAGACGAAAAACACAGAAAAAATATTGACGATATTCGAGACTTATACGTAAATCTGCCTGACGGAAACCAAATACCGCTTAAAACAGTTGCCGATGTCAGCTATCAACCCGGTCCTATGCAAATCAGTCGAGATAATACCAACAGAAGAACTTATGTAGGAATTAATGTTGAAGGCAGAGATATTAAATCCCTGGTAACGGAAATTCAACAAACATTGGATGAAAAATTAGAACTTCCTGACGGCTATTATATTCGTTACGGCGGTGCTTTTGAAAATCTCGAAAGAGCGACAAGCCGTTTAACAATGGTTGTGCCGCTTGCTTTGGCTCTTATTTTTATGCTGGTATTTTTTGCGGTAAAATCATTTAAACAAACACTTATGATTTATGTCGCCGTTCCGTTTGCGGCTGTCGGCGGTATTTTCTCGCTCTACCTTCGCGGAATGCCCTTCAGTATCTCGGCAGGTGTCGGTTTTATTGTACTTTTCGGTGTTGCCGTGCTTAACGGTTTAGTGCTCATAAGCGGGTTTAATGAAATGAAAGCGGAAGGAAAATTCAGTATTTCGGAAATTATTAAAAAAGGTTCGGTAAGGCGACTTCGCCCGATTTTGCTTACGGCATCAACCGATATCCTCGGATTCTTGCCTATGGCTGTTTCAACATCCGCAGGTGCTGAAGTTCAACGCCCGCTTGCAACTGTTGTAATCGGCGGAATGCTTACATCAACTTTATTAACCTTGATTGTATTACCGATTTTATACAAATGGGTAGAAACCGGGAAAAAAATAAGATTGCCGAAAATAAAACCGGCTGCTTTAATGATTATTTTATTCCTTTCGGGAATCGGTTTTTCCGGAACCCTAAATGCGCAAAAAAATCTTGTAAGTTTGGACAGGGCAATAGAGAGAGCAAAAGAAAAATATCCTTCGCTTAAAGCGGCTCAGCTCGAAACCGAAAAACAAAAAAGTTTGAAAAAAACTGCCTATGATTTCGGTATCACTTCCGTTTATACCGGAAAAGAAGAAATAGCCGGCGGATTTGCGGGTGTATATAATCAAATCGGTATTTCCCAGTCCGATATTGATATTTTCGGAATTATTTCAAAATCAAATTTGGTAAAAGCAAAAACAAATTTTGCCGAAAAATCAGAAAAATTAACAGAGCTTTCGTTAGCTCGGCAAGTAAGCAGCACCTTTTTTGATGTCTTATATTTTAAGAAAGAATTTGAACTGCTGAAACACTTAGACACTTTGTATTCAGGGTTTATGAAAGCTGCCGAATTAAAATACAAAACCGGGCAAAGCTCTAAAATCGAATATCTTTCGGCTTCCGCAAAATTTAAAGAACTGCAGATAAACATTCAAACAGCGGAAAATAATTACAAAACAGCATTGCAAAATTTGAATAAATTTTTAATGTATGACGACAGCTTTGATATAGCGGAGGAAATTCCCGAAAATGTTTTATTCAATACGGATTTGTCGGAAAACAATTTAAATTTAAAACCTGTTTTTGATTATTATTCTTCTTCGGTAAAAATTGCCGAATATATGTGGAAAAAAGAGAAATCCGGTTATTTGCCCAAACTAAATCTCGGTTATTTAAGACAATCCGTTGACGGTGTTTCCGGTTTTTCCGGCTGGGAAGCAGGAATTTCAATGCCCTTGATATTTTTGTCAAAATCCGGTTATGTTAAAGCTTCTAAAATTAATTATAAAATTGCGGAACAAAATTTCAAACAAAAAAGTTTGGAGCTTAACACGAAGTATTCGGCTTTAATGAACCGATATAAAGTCTTGAAAAATATAATTGAATATTATGAAAATGAAGCAGTTCCGCTGGCTGAAGAACAAATTTCGGCATCAGGCATTGCATACAGGTCGGGAAGTATTGACTATATTCAGTTTATACAAAGTGTTGAAACAGCCGTAAATACAAAACAAAAATTTTTATTGAGGCAAACAGAATATTTTAAACTGTCAACACTGTTAAAATACCCCGGAAATTAAAGAAGTTAGAATAAAATTTATTAAACAGAAAAAGTATAAGAAATGAAAACAAAAATAATCATAAGTTTTGCGATAATAATGTCAGCAGTTTTATTTGTATCTTGTAATTCAGGAAAAAGTCAAAAAGGTGAGAAGCCGGAAGAACACGAAGAACACGGACAAGAGAATGTTGTTTTTCTGAATGAAAATCAAATAAAAGCATTAGATTTGAAATTGGGAGGTTTTGAAATGAGAAATCTTACAACCGTTGTAAAAACCAACGGACAATTAGCAGTTTCGCCTTCCGATATTGCTGAAGTTACGGCAATTATGGGCGGAAACGTAAAATACATTAAAGTTTTTCACGGAGATAAAGTAAAAAAAAGACAAGTGCTGGCAGTTCTCGAGCACCCGGATTATATCACCTTGCAAGAAGATTTTGTTGAAAAAGCAAATAACCTGAAATTTGCAGAGCAAGAATACAAACGACAAAAAGAATTATTTGAGAACAATGTAGGGGCAGGAAAAGATTATCAAAAAGCAAGAGCAAATTACAATACCGCAAAAGCAAAATTCGAAGGTTTGAAATCTCGATTACGACTTCTTAATATTTCTCCCGAAACAGTTCTTAAAGGTAAAATTACTTCAAGCGTAAACATTGTTTCACCTATAAACGGTTTCGTAAATGAAATTTTTATAAGAAAAGGAACTTACGCCGGAGCTCAAACAAAACTTTTTGAAATTACTGATAATGACGCAATTCATGCCGATTTTTTAATATATGAAAAAGATGTGCATCTTATCAGGAAAGGACAAAAAGTGCATTTTACCGTATCAAACAAACCCGAAAAAGAGTTTACGGCAACTGTTTTTGCAATAGGAAAAGAGTTTGACCCCAATATAAGAGCCGTGAATATTCACACAAAAATAGACGGAAATATTTCCGACCTGATTCCCGGAATGTATATATCAGGTCACCTGCATACAGATAAAAGATTAACTAAAACTTTGCCGAATGATGCAATTGTTTCGGAAGGCACAAAATCTTATATCTTTGTTTCAGATAAGACAAGTGAGCCCGAACACCATGAACACGGAGAAGAAAATGAAGAAGACTACAATGAAAAAGAACACCTTAAAGCATTTAAAATGATAGAGGTAATTACCGGACAAAAAGATGACGGTTATACTGAAATTACATTAATTAATCCGTTGCCTGAAAATGCTGAAATTGTTTTGAATGTTGCATATTACCTCTTGGCAGATATGAAAAAAGAAGAAAACGAACACGAACATTAAAATTAATAATTATGAAAGAAATTAAAGCATTTATAAGACCGTCAAAAGTTGTTCCGATTGTTGAGCAGCTCAAAGCAAACGGTTTTGAAAATATAACGCTCTCCGAAGCCGAAGGAACCGGAAAATTTCAAGACGAAAACGCTTTTGTATCACAAAAATTCTCAATTACCGACAGTAAAGTTGCTAAATTGGAATTAGTTGCCGAAGACAAAGATGTAGATAAAATTATTGAAATTATTTCTGAATACGGAAAAACTTTAAATCCCGGCGACGGATTAATTTATGTTGCATGCGTAGAAAAAGCATATCGCGTAAAAACCGGAAAAGAAAACGGTTATAAATAAACAATATTATCCGAGAAATGCTTGTTATTATTTAAGATTAGGCATTTCTCGGAAATTACTGACTCTAAATCCGAAAAAATGAAAAAATACAAACTAAAAAATATGGATTGTGCTTCTTGTGCAACAAAAATAGAAGACGGTCTGGCAAAACTCGAAGAAGTAAAATTCGTTAATGTCAATTTTGCTTCCGGAACAATAACTTTGGACACCGAAGATTTTGAAAAAGTAAGGCAAAAAATAAAAAATTTGGAACCGGACGTTGATATTATTGAAGAAAATGCCGAAAAAAAAGAAGAAAACAAGGGCATATTTTTCGAGAATAAAAAAACAATATTAACATTGTTTGCAGGTCTTGTACTGATTATTCCCGGAATTATTTTTCAAGACTTTTTACACAATACACCTTATCGTTTTGCCGAATATTTGCTTTTTGTAACCGCATGGCTTATATCCGGTTGGGATGTTATAACAAAAGCAATCAAAAATATTATTAAAGGGCAGGTATTTAACGAACATTTTCTGATGACAATCGCCACACTCGGTGCTTTTTTCATTGATGAAATGCCGGAAGCCGTTGCCGTTATGTTATTTTATATTCTCGGAGAACTTTTTCAGGATATTGCCGTAAACCGTTCGCGAAAATCAGTAAAAGCACTTCTCGAAATAAGACCGGATTATGCAAATCTTGTTTCCGGTAACGAGGTAAAAAAAGTTTCACCGGAAGATGTAAATCCCGGAGATATCATTCAAATAAAACCCGGCGAAAAAGTCCCTTTGGACGGTATAGTAATTGAAGGAGAATCATTTGTTGATACATCTGCCTTAACGGGAGAAAGTGTTCCTCGAAAAATAAAAGAGGAAGAAAATATATCGGCAGGCATGATAAATAAATCCGGCTTGCTGACTGTGAAAGTAACAAAACCTTTCGGAGAATCTTCCGTTTCCAAAATTTTGGAAATGGTAGAAAATGCAAGTTCTAAAAAAGCAAAAACCGAGAAATTTATAACGACATTTGCCAAATATTACACGCCTTTTGTCGTTTTCGGAGCATTATTGATTGCCGTTGTTCCTCCCTTGCTTATAAGTGGTGCGACTTTCGAAGATTGGATATATCGCGCATTGGTTGTTTTGGTTATTTCCTGTCCTTGTGCTCTTGTTATCAGCATCCCTTTGGGATATTTCGGCGGTATCGGCGGGGCTTCAAAAAGAGGTATATTAGTGAAAGGTTCGAATTTTCTTGATGCTCTAACACAAGTTAAAACGGTTGTTTTTGACAAAACAGGTACATTGACAAAAGGTGAATTTAAAATTTCGGAAATAGTTCCGGCAAATAATTTCGATAAAGATACAATTCTTGAATATGCCGCTTATGCGGAATATAATTCTAATCATCCCATTGCAAAATCGGTTCTTGAAGCGTATAAAAATAATATTGATAAAGAAAGAATAGAAGATGTTACCGAAATTTCCGGACACGGTATAAAAGCATTTATTAACGGGAAAGAAATATTTGCAGGAAACGATAAACTTCTTCATAAAGAAAATATTACACACGACAAATGCGATGTAGGCGGAACAGTTGTGCATGTTGTAATTGAAAGAAAATACGCGGGTTATATCGTAATTTCCGATACTTTAAAAGAAGATGCCGAAGAGGCAATAAACAAACTTCATAAAAAAGGAATAAAAACAGTAATGCTCACCGGCGATAATAAATATGCCGCAAAAGTTTATGCCGAAAAACTGGGCATAAAAGAATATTATTACGAATTGCTGCCCGAAGGAAAAGTTGAGCACATTGAAAAATTGCTTAATTCAAACGGGAAAACAGCATTTGTCGGAGACGGTATTAACGATGCTCCCGTTTTGGCTCGTGCCGATATAGGAATTGCCATGGGAGCTCTCGGTTCCGATGCGGCAATTGAAACAGCCGATGTTGTTTTAATGACCGATTCTCCTTCAAAAATTTCCGAAGCCATAGATATTGCCGGAAAAACAAGACGAATTGTTTGGCAAAACATAATTTTTGCTCTCGGAGTAAAAGGCATATTTATCGTCCTCGGTATTTTAGGTGTCGCTTCTATGTGGGAAGCTGTTTTCGGCGACATGGGCGTAGCTTTAATTGCAATATTTAATGCAAGTCGAATATTAAAAACCAAAAAAAATCTTTAATGTAACTTTTGTCACAAATTATTATTATTTTATATCATTATGTTTGTAACATTGATATAAAATAAGTAATTTTACATTGCAAAAAGTGAAATAAATGTATATCATTGCCGCCCGTGATTCTTGAGTTTTTAAGAGTTCTCAAGAATCCGGCAATGATTTTAGTATCCGGAAGATACTATTGTTAAAATTTTTAAAATATTCTTTCCCGAAGGCGGTGATACAGTTGAAAATTATTAGCAATAAATTGATGAAGAAACAGAATATAATCGGTATCTGTTCCTTGCGCTTTTCGTAATCAATATTTATAAACGGGTTGTTGCGTGTCTTATTATAAGGAGAAAGCATATGAAATTTATAAAGAAAAAGGCAGTATTCAACGGAAATACTGCCTTTTTTACTAATATGACACTATCCGATAAAGTGTGTAAAGTTGATTTTTAAAATCAGTTTTTCTATGGTTTAACTCTGTCTGTAAATATAGTCTTCGAAGTCGTCTGAGTTTTTAAATTGTTTAAGAAAATTGCTGTTTAATAATTCTTCTTTTGTTATGATAATGTGCTTTAGTTGATAAAATTAATAAAACTTTCCCTCCTTAAATGGATGCTGCCAACATTGTGTCTGACATCGTTATGTTCTGATTATTTATTTTCTGATGATACCGTATTTAGCATATTTTTTTCCTTTTTCTATTGCCCAAATCACATTTCCGTAATCAAAATGCCAATATTCTTTAGAATCAACTACAAATCCTTCATTTTCAAATAAATTTATAAGTAATTCTCTGTTCTTTTTTACTTGCGGTGTAATATCCGGATAAAAGGGATAGCATGTTTTATTAAGCTCTAAATGTACCCCGTCATTATTGCCGAAATCCATTACACCGCAAGTAAAAAAGAACAGAGAATTACTTATAAATTTATTTGAAAATGAAGGATTTGTAGTTGATTCTAAAGAATATTGGCATTTTGATTAC
>CAMZKI010000075.1 GCA_947311125.1 uncultured Chlorobiota bacterium | reverse complement strand
CAAAAAATTAGAAGAAAAAATAAAATTTAAGGAGAAGAGTAAAATAGAAGAATGAAGAAGTAGAAAAAAGAATAAGAAAGAAAAAAGAAGAAAAAGAAAGAAGAGGAAAATTAAGAAGGAAAAAGAAAGAAAAGAAGGTAGAAGTAGGAGAATAAGAAAAAGGATAGAAGAAAAAAAGAGAAAAAGAAAAGAAATAAGGAAAAGAATGAAAAAAATAGAAGAAAAAGAAAATTGAAGGAGAAGAGTTTGAAAAATATTATTAATAAATACTTAATTACAAAGTTATGAAATATTTTATTGTAACGGCATCGGTTTTTCTGATGCTTATAATGTCTTGTAAACAAGAAGAAGTGAAACAAGAAAGACTGAAATATCCTGAAACAAGAAAAGATACCGTTGTCGATGATTACTTCGGAACAAAAGTAGCTGACCCGTATCGTTGGCTCGAAGACGATAATTCTGAAGAAACAAAAGCTTGGGTTGATTCGCAAAACAAAGTAACTTTTGATTATCTGCACAAGATACCTTTCAGAAAAAAAATTATTAACCGTTTAACCGAAATTCTTAATTACGAAAGATACTCGGTTCCGTTTAAAAAAGCAGGAAAATATTTTTATTTTAAAAATGACGGCTTACAAAATCAGAGCGTTTTATATATGCAGGAAGTACCTGATGCCGAAGCAAAAGTAATTCTTGACCCGAATAAGCTTTCGGAAGACGGAACAGTCGCATTAGCAGGTCTGGCTGTATCAAAAGACGGAAAATATTTGGCATATTCAATAGCAAGAGGCGGTTCCGACTGGAACGAAATTTATGTTAAAAATCTTGAAACCGGAGAAACTCTTAACGATAAAATTGAATGGGTTAAATTTTCCGGTATATCTTGGCACGGTAACGGCTTTTATTACAGTCGTTTTCCGGAACCGGGTAAAGATAAAGCTCTTACAAAAGCAAATCAATATCAAAAAGTTTATTATCATAAAACAGGAACACCGCAAAGCGAGGATAAAATTATATTTGAAGACAACGAACATGCCAACAGAATGTTCGGAGCCAAAGTTACCGAAAACGAAAAATATCTGATTCTTTCCTTCTCTGAAACGACAAGCGGAAACGGTCTGTATTACAAAGATTTAGAAAGTAATTCAGACTTCAGACTTATTGCTGACGGCTTTGATTATGACTATAATGTTATTGACGAATCTGACGGTAAGTTTTTAATTCTTACTAACGAAAATGCTCCGCGTTACAAATTAATATCTTACGATATTGCAACCGGAAAGAAAAAAGATATTATACCCGAAAAAGAATATGTGCTGAGAAGTGTAAGCACAGGAGCAGATAAATTAGTTGCAAACTATATGGAAGATGCCAGAAGCAAAGTCTTGATTTTTAGCCTTGACGGAAAAAATGAACAAGAACTTAAATTACCCGGAATAGGAACAGCAAGTGGTTTTTTGACAGAAAAAGGTGACAGTATTGCTTTTTATTCGTTTACCTCATATACATTTCCGTCAGTAATTTTTAAGTATAATTTTAATACCGAAAAATCGGAAGTTTACAGAAAACCGGAAATAAAAGGAATAAATCTTGACGATTATATTACGGAACAAGTATTTTATGAAAGTAAAGACGGAACAAAAATTCCGATGTTTATTACTCATAAAAAGGGCATAAAACTTGACGGAAATAATCCGACCCTACTGTATGCTTACGGCGGTTTTAACATAAGTATAACACCGAGGTTCAGTGCGTCAAGACTTGTTTGGCTGGAAAACGGCGGTGTTTATGCCGTTGCAAATATCAGAGGAGGCGGTGAATACGGTGAAAAATGGCATAAAGCCGGAATTTTGCAAAATAAGCAAAACGTTTTTGACGATTTTATTGCCGCAGCCGAATATCTTATTGACAAAAAATACACCTCTCCGAAAAAACTTGTTATAGAAGGCGGCTCAAACGGAGGATTGCTTATGGGAGCGGTTACAAATCAACGGCCCGATTTATTCGCAGTTACCCTTGCTCATGTTGGGGTTATGGATATGCTTCGATATCAGTATTTTACAATTGGGAGGGCTTGGTCTGCCGATTACGGTTTAAGTGAAGATTCTGCTATGTTTGAGTATTTATATAAGTATTCCCCGCTTCATAATATTAAAAAAGGTGTGGAATATCCGGCTGTCTTAGTACTTACGGCAGATCACGATGACAGGGTAGTGCCGGCACATTCTTTTAAATATATTGCAACTTTACAAGATACTTACAAAGGCAGTAAGCCCGTAATAATCAGAATTGAGAAAAAAGCAGGACACGGAGCCGGAAAACCCGTAGCAAAACAGATAGAAGAGGCTGCCGATATTTATGCTTTTGCATTTAAAAATACCGGAACCGAACCTTATAAAGAAATAAATAAGGAGCGTGACAAAAAAGAGGAAAAACACGATAATGAACACTCTCATTAAATAAATGTTAATAAGTTGATTGAAAAATAGTCCTTTTCAGACCCGATAATTTGTAAATTTGTCGGGTCTTTTTTATATTTATTTTTAATGAATAATAACTTTATAGTAATAGAAGGAAATATAGGAGCAGGCAAAACAACGCTTGCCAAAATGATTGCGGAAGATTATAATGCTAAACTAATACCCGAAGAATTTGCCGAAAACCCGTTTTTGCCTAAATTTTATGAAAATCCGGAAAAATACTCTTTCCCTTTGGAATTGTCATTTCTTGCAGATCGTTTTCATCAGCTAAATAAACAAATACGAGACAGAGACTTGTTTAAATCGTTTATTGTTGCGGATTATTATTTTACAAAGTCTTTGATATTTGCAAAAAATACTTTGTCAGGTGATGAATATAACCTGTATCGCAGAATTTTTGATATTATATATACATCTTTACCTAAGCCTGATTTGTATGTGTATTTACATCTTGATGTTTATAACTTACTTAAAAACATAAAGTTAAGAGGGCGTTCGTATGAGAAAAATATTAAAGCGGAATATCTTGAGAGTATCCAAAACGGATATTTTGAATATATGAAACAACACAGCGATAACCACAAATTTTTAATTATAGATACGAATAAAACGGATTTTGTTAAAAACCATAACGATTACAAAAAAATAAAAGAAGTTATTTTCGGAGTTGAATATAAAACAGGAATAAACAGAGTTATTTTATAAAACTGCTCATTCCTGCTTTTTTAGTTTCAATCTTGTTTTAATATCCCGGTTTTCCCAAAATTCGGAACATATTTCGTTTATATGCTTCAACTCCCGGCTGGTCAAAAGGATTAACCCCCAGTATGTAACCGCTTATACCGCAGGCTTTTTCGAAAAAATAAATTAGTTCGCCGATATAAAATTCGTTAATTTCCGGAATTGATATTCTGATATTAGGAACTCCGCCGTCGAGATGTGCTTTAAGAGTGCCTTGTTCGGCACTTTTATTTATGTATTCTATATTTTTACCTGCAAGGTAATTTAATTTATCAAGATTTTGTTCGTCTTTTTCAAGAACAACATTGTATTTTGTTTTTTCAACAGAAATAACAGTTTCAAAGAGGTTTCGTTTACCGTCTTGAATATATTGTCCGAGAGAATGTAAATCGGTTGTAAAACTTACGCTTGCAGGAAATATTCCTTTACCTTCTTTGCCTTCGCTTTCGCCGTAAAGCTGTTTCCACCATTCGGCAAAAAAAGTTAGTTTAGGGTTGTAATTGACCAATATTTCATTAGTGAAACCATTGGTATACAGTATATTGCGTATTGCAGCGTATGCTTCGGCATTGTTGTTTTCTTTTTTTGTCTGTTCTGCAATATTTTTAGCTCCCTCAATTAGTTTTTTGATGTCAAAACCTGCAACCGCAACCGGAAATAATCCTACCGGAGTTAAAACGGAAAATCTTCCGCCTACATCGTCAGGTATTACGTATGTTTTGTAACCTTCGCCGTCGGCAAGTTGTTTTAAAGCTCCTTTTTCTTTGTCCGTTATTGCAATAATTCTGTTTACGGCTTCTTTTTTACCGTATTTTTTTTCTAAATGTTTTTTAAAGATTCTGAATGCCGTTGCCGGTTCGGTAGTTGTTCCGGATTTTGAAATAACCGTTACGGCATAAGATTTATCATTAAGAAGCTGAATAAGTTCCGCAATGTAATCTTCACTTAAATTATTGCCGGCAAACAACATTTTCGGATATTTGTTTGTCTTATATTCTGAAAAATTATCGGAAAGAGCTTCAATAACGGCTTTTGCTCCGAGATAAGAACCTCCGATACCTATTGTAAGCATAATTTCAATTTTGCTTTGCAGTTCTTCGGCTTTTGTGTTAATGTCTTTTATTAAATTATCGGTTATTTCGTAAGGCAAATTTACCCAACCGAGATAATCGCTGCCTTTTCCGTCTTTTGTGTGTAAAGATTTATTTGCTTTTCGGGCTTTTTCTTTAAAATTGCTTAGCTCTTTTTTTTCCGTAAAAGTTTCGGTATTTGTTATGTCAAGTTTCATTTTCAATAATTTTATAATTTCCGTTAAGTTCTGTTAGTTTTTTATAAATTTTATATGATGTCCAGGCATCGGTAGCGGCATATTTTAATTGTGCTTCGGTATAATTATCTTTTGACCAGTCAGTGAGTCTTGCACTTTTAGATATTCTGAAACCGAGTATGTTTCCCGCGAGTTTTTTCAGTCCGTTATCTTTTATTCCGAAATTATCCGAAAAAGTTTGAAGTTCTGTAAATCCTTCGGGAGTAAAGTTTCTGATTCTACGTAATGCTTTAATATCGTCGTGAATTGCGACTCCGGCTTTTATTATGTTTTTATCCGAAAGTATTTGTATGAGCTTGTCGGGCAGCCCTGTTTTTTTAATTTTAAATAAGAATGCTTTATCGGCTGTTGCCAATTGCAGTAATGATACTTTGTATACGATTCCTTTTTTGAAAGCGGGGCGTGTTTCTGTATCAAATCCCAAAATTTCGGATTTTTTTAATTCGGGTATTGTTTTTTCGACAGCGGCAATGTTGTCTATAAAGAAAATATCGCCTTCAAAATTTTTTATCGGTAAGTTATTTAAAATTTCTTTGGGTATTTTTTCGTATAATTTTATCATAAAAATAGTCTTCCTGAAATCTAAAATATCTCTAAAGGGATGTTTTTTTTCGCAAAATTAAAATATTTCTTTTTCAGCTTGCTTTTTTTATTGTTTAATTCATTGCTGTCAATTTTTTTATCCGGAAAAATTTCTGAAAATATATTATTAAATAATGCTATGTCTTCGGAACTTATTTTGTCGTTTATTTTATGATTAAGTTTGGGGTTTATGCTTAAAAGGTATTTTGCCGCATCTGTATTTGAATTTAATAATGCGTAATCGAAAGCGTTTAAATTTTCAAAAGTTACGGCTTCGGTATTGACATTTTTTTCGGTTAAAAATTTTACGGCTGATAAGTTGCCTTGTTGTGCGGAAATTATAAGAGGTGTAAAATCTTGATTGTCAGCAGATTCTAAATCGGCATAATAATCCCAAAGCACTTGAAGAATTTCTGTATCGTTATACCAGGCAGCTATCATTGCGGCATCTGTCCCGAAATAATTTTTATAAGATGTATTTGCTCCGTATTCGCAGAGGTATGCTGCGGTAAGAGGGTATCCGTATGCTGCGGCAAGCATAAGCGGTGTGTTTTCGTTTTTATCGGTTAAGTTGGTTTTTGCATTATTTTTGAGCAACAGCTCGGTAATTTCCGGATTATTGTTTGATACTGCCGAATGTAAAGCTGTTATCTTGTTATCCGGAACTTTGTTAACATCGGCACCGAAATTTATCATTAATTTGCACAGGTAAACATTATTGTTATCAACTGCATACATAAGCGGCGTAACTCCGTTGTAGTCTTGTGCGTTAACGTTTGCTCCGCCTTTTAAAAGATAGTAAACTTTTTTTTCATCGTTTTTATATGCTGCGTTTAAGAGTTTTTCAGGTTTTTGAGAATATGATATTACGGATAAAAAAATAAACAGCAGAGTTAAATTTATTTTTGAGTTCATTTTTCAGATTTAAAAGAAAAATACCGGCTTGTATTCCGGTATTTTAAAGTTTGTTATTTTTCAGAACTTATTAAGGGCTTCAAAGTCGGATTTTAAAAACCTGTTCGGTTTTTTCTTTCCTTTAACTCTGTGGTAATCAAAGTAATATATTTCAGCATTTGCAGCATCTAAAATCATTTTTGTAACTATTGTTCCTTTTATATTTCGAGAAGGGGCTACAAGGTGTAAAATCAAAACGTCAGGATTTTTTGAATCAACAGCATTTTTTATTTCTTCTTTACTTACAAATTTTACGTCGCCGTTATAAACTTGTTGTATTTTATCAATTGTATTTATGTCTTCGGTAAGTTCGTTTTTCAGCAGCCACAGTGTTTTGTGTTTTGTGCTTTTACGGCTGTTTTTATAGTGGTTTATCAAAACTTTGTCTTCAATATGCGGGTTGTTTTTGAGCCATTGAACGTGGTTTTGCATAAATAACAGAGCTAATCCTATTTTATAATGCCAGTTGTCGTAATCAACATCACTGTATGCCATAGGTATTGTTATTATATCCGGAACGGTGTTTATGTTGCCGCCGGGTTTTCCGAGTATTAAACTTAAAGAAGTAAAGACCCCGAGTTCTTTCTGTCCTTCAAAATGAGATTCGGTTTGAACTACCATAGATGCCGTAGGAACTTTTATTTTCTTTTTAAACTCGTCTTTGTTTATAAAATCATAATCGGTAATTTTCCAATGTTTGTTTGCCGCTTCTTCTATGGCATTGTTATACATTCCGAAAATATTATTGTCGTAAACAAAGTATGTTCTGGAGTTTAAGAATTTGTTTACCTGTTTTTCGGTCGGAAGCAGTTGTTGTGCTGTTGCGGCACTGTATCCGGTAATAAGAATCGTCATGAATAGTGTTATTTTCTTCATTTTATTATTTTTAGTTTAAATTATTAACGGTTTTTATTTAGGTGTAGTATTAATTTTTCGGAAAATAAACAGGGTGTTTTTGATTGTATTTTCTTATATAAACAAATTTGAGTTTCTTTTTTTTACGGTTACTTAATTTTGAAAATTCTTCATACAGTTCGGGATCTTTTATCAGTATTTTTTCTACGGAATTTACGTTGAATTCATATATCTCGCCTGTTTCAAAAACCGTTATGATACAATATATTTTGGATTTTGAAACAGGCGAAATATATGAATTCAACGTAAATTCCGTAGAAAAAATACTGATAAAAGATCCCGAACTGTATGAAGAATTTT
>CAMZKI010000074.1 GCA_947311125.1 uncultured Chlorobiota bacterium | reverse complement strand
TTGCTAGGTATAAGTCTTCATGATGATTTCTTTAATTGGATAGGAGAAGAAATAGCAGTAGTCAAATTAAGACCCGGAAAGAAAACACGCCCTGAAGATATTCTTATTATTATTCCGGCAAATGATATTGACGATGCTAAGGCAGGTTTAGAGCGTATAATGAAAAAAATTAAGCACAGAACACCGCTTAAATTCAAGCCGGAAGAATATAAAAACTATACGATACAATCTTTGGAAATAAACGGATTTTTCAGATTATTTTTCGGAAAAATGTTTAAAGATATTGAAAAACCCTATTTTACATTTATTGAAGATAATGTTGTATTCAGCAACTCACTAAGAACATTAAAAGACGTTACAGACTCATACATAACGGGAAATACTCTTGATAAAGACCTCGATTTTGTTAACTTTAAAGACGAATTTGACAATAAATCAAACGTTACTATTTTTATAAAAACACCTCAAATATATCAAAATTTATATTATTTCAGTAATGAAATTGACAGAAAAGGCATAAAAGAAAATAAAGAATTTATTCTCAGCTTTGAAAAAATAGGATTTCAACTTGTATCCGAAGGAAACGATATGTTTAAAACCCTGCTTCTCGCTAAACATAATCCGGATGCCGTTAAAATTGACGAACTTGAGCAAATGGAAATAGAGATTACGGAAAATATGTTCAGAGGAGAAGTTGAAGCGAAAACATTTAAACCTGAAATTCCTGCTGCATACTCAGGGCTTGACACAGTTTATAAAGAATATTATCCCGATACCGAAATATTAAAAGTTGAAGGTTTTCTGAATAACGGTGTAATGTCCGGAAATTGGAAAACTTATTACAAAAGCGGTAATATTGAAAGTTCTGTAAACTATGAAGACGGAAAATTAGAAGGAGAGGCATGGTTTTATTTCGATACTGAAAAAAATATCAAAAAAGCCGAAGCAATATTTGAAGACGATGAACTTACCGGAATTTATCGCGAGTTTTATAAAAACGGTACGCGAAAAGCAAAAATAGAGTACGAAGACGGAAAAGCAAACGGAGATGCCGAATTTTATCATCCGAACGGGGATTTGAAAATAAAAGCCGGTTACAAAAGAGGACAGAAACACGGCAGATGGATTTATTACAACGAAAAAGGCGACCCCGTAGGAAAAGAAAAATGGAAAAAAGGAAAAGTAATCAGAGATATGAATTAAGTTATGTCAAATTCCTGGTTTCGCTTTAAAAAGTTTATAATAAATCAAGATAAAGCAGCAATGAAAGTAGGTGTAGACGGAGTTTTGCTCGGTGCTGTTTCCTGCTTTAAAAATGCTGAAACAATTCTTGACATAGGTGCAGGAACAGGGTTGCTTTCGCTTATGGCAGCCCAAAAGTCAAAAGCGAAAATAACAGCTTTGGAGATTGAAAAAGATGCTTATAATCAGTGCGTTGAAAATGTGCTCTTGAACGGTAAACAAGAACAAATAAAAGTTCTGAACAGTTCGTTTCAGAAATTCAGTAAATCAACAAAACAAAAATTCGACTTTATAATTTGCAATCCGCCTTTTTTCGAAAATTCGACAAAATCAGTTTCTGAAAATAAAAATGCGGCACGTCATTCAGATATTTTACCTAAAACAGATTTAGTAAAAGGTGTAACAAATTTGCTGAATTCGTCAGGCATTTTTACCCTTATTCTTCCTTCGGAATTTGAGAAATCATTTGAAAAATTATGCCGACAAAATAATTTGTTCTGTATTTACAAAATGTATGTTTATCCGAAATCAGATAAAACACACAATAGAATAATTTTTGAATTTTCTTTTAAAAAAAAAGCAACAAAACAAGAAAAAATTATCATTCGTGATAAACATACAAATCAATATACAAACGAATATAAAAAACTGACCAAAAACTTTTATTTAAAATTTTAAATAAAAATTAATTCTTAAATTAGCAGAAAAAATCATGTCGAGTTTAGAAAATTATTTTGAACAATTCAGAAAAAATATTGTCGGTGTTAATGCCGAATTTGAAACTCCTTACGGAAAACAAAAACTTATTTATGCCGATTGGATTGCAAGCGGAAGGTTATATGCTCCGATTGAAGACATAATGAAAAATAAGTTCGGGCCTATGGTAGGAAACACACATTCGGAAGCCAGCGAAACCGGAGTTATTATGACTAACCTGTATCATGAAGCTAAGCACATTATAAAAAAACACGTTAATGCAAATAGTAATGATTGTCTTATTACCGAAGGCTCGGGCATGACGGGTGCAGTAAATAAATTACAGAGAATACTCGGCTTACGAATTCCGGAAAAAGCCGAAAGGTATATAAAAAAAATTCCGGAAAACGAACGCCCCGTTGTTTTTGTAACATATATGGAGCATCACTCAAATCACATATCTTGGCTTGAAACCCTTGCCGATGTTGTAGTTCTTTTGCCCGAAGGCGATGAAATGAATTTTACCGGCGAGCTTGAAAAGCAATTGAAAAAATATGCAAACAGAAAAACGAAAATAGGCTCGTTTACGGCAGGCTCGAATGTTACGGGAATAATACCGGACTATTACAAACTTGCCGAAATAATGCACAAACACGGCGGTTATGCTTTTGTCGATTTTGCCGCTTCGGCTCCTTACATAAAGATTGATATGCATCCGGAAAATCCGGAACAACATCTGGATGCAATTTTTTTCTCACCACATAAAGCTTTGGGCGGACCCGGAAGCTCAGGAGTATTAATTTTTAGCAAAAAATTATACAGTAATAAAGCTCCCGATAATCCCGGCGGAGGAACTGTTCTCTGGACAAATCGGTGGAACGAATATGCCTATACAGAAGATATCGAAACAAGAGAAGATGGAGGAACACCTGCATTTTTACAAACAATGAGAGCTGCTCTTACTTTAAAACTGAAAGATAAAATGGGCACAGAGAATATAATGAAAAGAGAACACGAACTTTTAGATATAATTTTTAAGGAACTTCCGAAAATTGAGGGATTAAATATTCTTGCCGGCAAATATAAAGAGAGAATAGGTGCTGTTTCATTTTATATTGATGATATTCACCATAACTTAATCGTAAGACTGCTTAATGACAGATTCGGCATTCAAACTCGCGGAGGTTGTTCATGTGCAGGCACGTACGGACATTATCTTTTTAATGTCTCAAAAGACGAATCTCACAGAATAACGGATAAAATAGAACATGGAGATTTATCGGATAAACCCGGCTGGGTGCGTTTATCCGTTCATCCTGTAATGACGGATAATGAATTATATTTTATTATTGATGCTTTAAAGCAAATAAGGCAAAATATTCATGAATGGGAAAAAGACTATGTATTCGATAAATCCTGCGGAGAATTTTTTCATAAAGATTTTCCCCGAAAAACTCCGGATAAATTTGCCGATTGGTTCGAGCTGTAAAATAATATTGATTTTTAT
>CAMZKI010000073.1 GCA_947311125.1 uncultured Chlorobiota bacterium | reverse complement strand
TTTAATATTATTGTTAAAATATGTCAATATTTTTTAAAAATCTTAAAATACACGTAATTCAACGAAAAAAATTAATCAAAATTAATAGTGTATTATCATTATCATTTATTTTAAAATATTTAAATAATTATATAAATGAATTTAATAAAAAAAAATAAAGAGTCGGAAGAAATAATTAAAAATATAAAGAAACTTAAAGCAGAAAAAAATGCCGTAATTCTTGCACACTACTATGTTGACGGGACAATACAAGACATTGCGGATTTTGTTGGAGACAGTTTAGCTCTGTCCCAAAAATCTGCAGCTACGGACGCAGATATAATAGTTTTTGTAGGTGTTCATTTTATGGCTGAGACTGCAAAAATTCTTTCTCCGGATAAAAAAGTAATTTTACCGGATATAGATGCAGGTTGTTCTCTTGCTGATTCTTGTCCGGATGTTGATTTTGAAGAATTTATAAAAAAATATCCCGGTCATACAGTTATTTCTTATATAAATACCTCGGCTAAGGTAAAAGCTCTGACTGATATTGTGTGTACCTCTACAAATGCCGTAAAAATAATAGAATCTTTACCTGAAGATGAAAAAATAATTTTTGGACCTGACAGAAATCTCGGTAATTATATTAGTCGTCTTACCGGCAGAAAAATGGTTATTTGGGACGGAGCTTGCCATGTTCATAACGAATTTTCTCTTGAAGGAATTATCGAACAAAAAAAACTTAATCCTGAAGCCAAAATAATTGCACACCCGGAATGTCCTAAACAAATTCTTACCGTTGCCGAATTTGTAGGCTCAACATCTGCACTTATAAAATATACAAAAGAAACTGAAGCAAATTCTTTTATAGTAGCCACAGAACCCGGTGTAATACACGAAATGAAAAAACTTTCGCCGAATAAATTTTTTATTCCGGCTCCCGGTGAAGATGCTGAATGTGCATGCAGCGAATGCGAATTTATGAAGCTAAATAACATCAAAAAACTCTATGATTGCTTAAAAAATGAAGAACCTGAAATTACAATTGACGAAGAAATTCGAAAAAAAGCATATAAATCTATAAAAAGAATGTTAGATTTGTCTTAATGAACAAAGAACTAAAAAACATAAGCTTTATCTTTATTTTTACTTTTTCCGTTTGTATTTCTTTTTCTCAAAAAATTAGTACAAACGGATATAATAAATTTTATTATCCTGACGGAACTGTTTCAAGCGAAGGAATATTTAAAAACGGAAAACCTGTAGGTTATTGGAAATCTTACTATCCTGACGGAATACTAAAATCGGAAGGTAACAGAAAAGGAGAAAAATTAGACAGTGTTTGGCGTTTTTATGACAGAAGCGGACATCTAACTAAAGTTATTGATTACAAGAACGGTATAAAAAGCGGATATTATAAAACCTATAAATTTATTAACGATTCAGGATACCAAAAAAATATTCTGATATCAAAAGAACTATACGTAAACGGTGAAAAAAACGGAAAGTCATATTATTATAACGATAAAGGAATATTAGAAAAAACTATTGAATACGAAAAAAATTACAAAAACGGATATGAAAAGCATTACGACGAACAGGGAAATTTAGTTTTAATTCTTAAATATTCATATAATAATCTTTTAAGTTCTGAAAGAATTAACAGAAAAGACACCAAAGGAAGAAAACAGGGAATTTGGAAAACTTTCTACGGTAATGAAAAACTTCATACCTATGCAAATTATCTCAACGACACATTAAACGGATATTACAGAGAATATAATCCCTACGGAGAACTTATAAAAGAAGAATTTTACGTGATGGGTAAAAAGACTGATTTATCTGAAGAAGAAAAAGAAAATTCAAGACTTAAAGTTAAAAAAGAATACTATTCGAACGGTAAAATAAAGAAATCAGGAGCTTATAAAGACGACAAACCCGTAGGTATTCATAAATATTATGATAAGAAAGGTAATTTAATAAAATCTGAAATTTATTCCGATTCAGGAATAAAACTCGGAGAAGGACGTATTGATAAAGAAGGAAAAAAACAAGGTAAATGGAAATTCATTTACCCGAACGGAAAAATTCGCTCAGAAGGAAAATTTCTTAACGGAAAAAAAGAAGGAAACTGGATTTTTTATTATAAATCAGGAAATATTGAGCAAAAAGGAGCATATAAAAAAGGAAGACCCGAAGGACCGTGGATTTGGTACTACGATAACGGTAATATAAGAAGAAAAGGAAAATTCAATAAAGGTAAAGAAATCGGAAAATTTTTTGAACTTACCGAAGAAGGAGACACATTATCGGTCGGAAATTATATTTACGGTTTAAAAAGCGGAGAATGGAAAACAAGCGTTAACGACTATACCGAAGTCGGAAAATACATATCCGGAAAAAAAGAAGGCGAGTGGAAAGCATACTACGATGACGGAACTTTGCAATTTTCAGGAAACTATATAGAAGGATATCCTGACGGAAAACATATTTACTATTATCCTAACGGAAAGATAAAAGAAGTAAGATATTATTCTGCAGGTCAGAAAGTTAAAAAATGGAAAAAATATACCCCGGAAGGAGACTTATATACGATTACAGAATATAGAGGAGGAAAAATTTACAAGATAGACGGACAAAAAATAAAGGATAAATAATTGGATATAAGAAATAACGACATATCAAAAAAAGAGGAAATTTTTGAACAACAATTAAGACCGGCTCAATTTTCAGATTTTAAAGGACAAAAAAAAATTCTTGAAAATTTGAAAGTATTCGTTGAAGCCGCAAAAATGCGGGATGAAGCTCTCGACCATGTTTTGCTGCACGGACCTCCGGGGCTCGGAAAAACAACACTCTCAAATATTATAGCTAATGAGTTGGGTGTCAGTATGAAAATAACATCCGGTCCTGTTCTCGATAAACCCGGAGACCTTGCCGGATTATTAACAAATCTCGAAGAAAACGACGTTCTTTTTATTGACGAAATTCATCGTTTAAGCCCGGTTATTGAAGAATATCTTTATTCGGCAATGGAAGATTTTCGTATTGACATAATGATTGATAAAGGACCCTCTGCACGCTCTTTACAGTTGACATTGAACAAATTTACGCTTGTGGGTGCAACAACGCGTGCCGGTTTGCTTACATCACCTTTAAGAGCACGTTTCGGTATAAAATTTCTTTTAGAATACTATAATGCAAATATACTGACATCAATTATAAAACGCTCGGCAAAAATTCTTAATGTAGAAATTAAAAATAACGCAGCTGTTGAAATTGCCCGCAGAAGCAGAGGAACACCGCGTATAGCTAATGCTTTGCTGCGTCGTGTAAGAGATTTTGCCCA
>CAMZKI010000072.1 GCA_947311125.1 uncultured Chlorobiota bacterium | reverse complement strand
GATAAATTACTTTTATTAGGTGACGAAGCTATTGCTCAGGCAGCGATAGATGCCGGACTGTCAGGCGTTTATGCCTACCCCGGAACGCCGTCAACAGAAATTACCGAATATATACAACGAAATAAAACAGCAAAAGAAAGAAAATTGCACAGCGAATGGTCTGCAAATGAAAAAACAGCTATGGAATCGGCACTTGGTATGTCATATGCCGGAAAACGAGCAATGGTTTGTATGAAACACGTAGGCTTAAACGTAGCTGCCGATGCGTTTATGAACTCTGCAATTACCGGAGTAAACGGCGGTTTAGTAATTGTTGTTGCCGATGACCCCAGTATGCACTCTTCCCAAAACGAGCAAGATTCGAGATATTTCGGAGATTTTGCAATGATTCCTATTTTTGAACCGTCAAATCAGCAGGAAGCTTATGATATGGTTTACGAAAGCTTTGAGTTTTCAGAAAAGTTCAACATTCCTGTTTTAGTAAGAATAACAACGCGTTTGGCACATTCAAGAAGCGGAATTATACGAAAAGACCTTAAAGAAGAGAACCAAAACAGTTTTCCCGGAGATTTGCGTCAATTTGTTCTGCTGCCTTCAATTGCCCGAAAAAATTATAAAGTATTAATAGGCAACCAAGCACGCTTAGAAGAAGCTTCGGAACATTCGTCATACAATAAGTTTATACAAGGTAATGATAAATCTTTGGGCATAATAGCCTCGGGTATTGCATACAACTATTTGCTCGAAAATTTCAATGACGGTAAAGTTCCTTATCCCGTTGTTAAAATAAGCCAATACCCCCTGCCCTCGAATATGATAAAAAAATTATACGATGAGTGTAACAGTATTTTAGTTTTAGAAGACGGTTATCCTTTCATAGAAAATAAACTTACCGGAGTTTTGGGCGATAAAAAAGTAAAAGGACGATTAACCGGAGATTTGCCCCGAGACGGAGAACTTAACCCGAATAACGTTGCCGTTGCATTAGGATTAGAGCAACCGATTGAAGACTATGTGCCGAAAGTTTTAACAGGCAGACCACCCGTGCTTTGCCCGGGTTGCGGACATACAGACGTTTTCGTTGCTCTTAACGAGGTAATGAAAGACTACGGACCGGGCAGAGTATTCTCAGATATAGGTTGCTATACACTCTCAGCTTTAGCTCCCTTAGAAAGCATTAACACTTGTGTGGATATGGGAGCCTCCATAACTATGGCAAAAGGTGCCGCTGATGCAGGACTTAAAAATGTCGTTGCTTTTATCGGCGATTCTACTTTTACACATTCAGGAATGACAGGACTTCTTGACTGTGTTTATGAGAATACACCGGTAACAATAATAATTTCCGATAATGATACAACCGGAATGACCGGAGGACAAGCTTCTCATGCCGAACATCGCCTGCATCAAATTTGCAAAGGACTCGGAGTAGAAGAAGAACATATAAGAACTTTTATTCCTTTAAAGAAAAATCACGAAGAAGCAGTAAAAATACTTCGTGAAGAAATTGAATATGAGGGTGTTTCTGTTATTATTCCGCACAGAGAATGTGTCAGAACCCTTGAACGTAAACACAAAATGAAAGTTAAAGTAAACAAAATTAATTAAGAGTTTTTATTTCTCTTAAAAACCGAAAATATTTTATTTATATAAAAAATTATGAAAGCAGATATTATAATATCAGGCGTAGGCGGACAAGGAATTTTGTCTATTGCGGCAACACTCGGAACGGCAGCCTTACAAGAAGGTTTAAACATGAAACAATCTGAAGTTCACGGAATGAGCCAAAGAGGCGGAGATGTATATTCAAATATGAGAATTTCCGACAAACCTATTGCATCAGACCTTATTCCGAAAGGTAAAGCCGATGTTGTTTTGTCCGTTGAACCGCTCGAATCGTTAAGATTCATATCTTATCTTAAACCCGACGGATGGATAATAACCAACTCAAAACCGTTTAAAAACATTCCTGAATACCCTGACATTGAGGAAATTTATGAGGAAATACGAAAAATCAAAAATTACATAATAATTGATGCTGATGCCATTGCAAAAGATTTAAAATCAATACGCTCTTCAAACATTGTAATGCTCGGTGCGGCAACTCCTTTTATTGAGGTAAATTTTGAAAGTCTTAAAAAAGCATTGAAAACAATTTTCGGAGGAAAAGGGCAAGATGTTGTAGATAAAAATATTGCGGCATTAGAAAAAGGTCGGGAATTTGCCTTAACGGAAATCAAAAAACGATGACAAGAAAAGAAATGCAAAAAATATTAAGGCGGGTATCTTGGTATCCGCCTTATTTGGGTGCAGGTATAAAAATAAAAAAATACAACAAAGATTTCACGAGATTTACAGTTGAGATGAAATTACGTTGGTATAATAAAAATATTTACGGCACGCATTTCGGAGGTTCTTTATATGCTATGAGCGACCCTTTTTTTGTATTCATTATTTTGAATTATCTCGGAAAGGAATATGTTGTTTGGGATAAATCGGCAAAAATTGATTTTTTAAAACCGGGAAAAGGAACGGTAACAAGCGTTTTTGAAATAAATAAAGAAAGACTCAAAAGTATTAAGAACGAAATTGACGAAATCGGGAAAGGAACTTTTTTCTTTAAAAGTGAAATAAAAAACGAAAGGAATGAAGTAATTGCCGTAACAGAAAAGGAAATTTATGTAAGAAAAAAATAAAAAAGGCTGCCTTATTTCAGACAACCTTAATCATTAATCACAGTAAAACCACATATTTATTTTTTAGAAAGAAATTCTGCAATTCCCTCATGCGTAGGAGTCAGAGCTTCTTCGCCTTCGTGCCAGTCTGCCGGGCAAACTTCTCCGTGTTTTTCAAAATACTGTAAGGCATCAATCATTCTTAAAGTTTCGGTAATACTTCTGCCCAAAGGCATATTGTTTACAACTTGGTGCTGAACAATTCCGTTTTTGTCAATTAAGAATAAACCTCTGTAAGCCATCGGAGTTCCTTCAAATATAAAATTTCCTTCTTCATTCCAGTCGTATTCGCCTGCAAGAACGTCATAATCCATAGAAATAGTTTTGCCCTGGTCTGCAACCAAAGGATATTTTACACCTTTAATTCCTCCGTCATTTAATTCTGTCTGAAGCCATTTCCAATGCGAAAATTGTGAATCGGTCGATACACCGATAACCTGAACGTCTCTTTTATCAAATTCTTCAATTTTATCCTGAAATGCTAAAATCTCTGTCGGACATACAAACGTAAAATCCGCAGGGTAAAAGAACAACACTACATATTTCTTACCTATATAATCTTCTAATTTAAATGCATCAATCATCTCTCCGCCGTTGGTTACGGCAGGGGCTGTAAATAAAGGTGCTTTTTTTCCTGTTAATACTCCCATTTTTTATAATTTTTAATGTTAATAATTCTATTTAATATTTTCGGATGCAAAGATACAATATTTTTCTTATTTAGAAAAATTATAAATAAGAAAAATATAATTTTTTTAAAGTTACGACATTTTTTACATTTGAGCCGCATTTTTTTCTTATGAGCAATAAAACGGTAATATTTTCTGCTGCATATTTCCCTCCGACTAGATATATCTCTGAAATATTAAGTTCAGATAAGATAATAATTGAGAGATATGAAAATTATCAAAAACAATCATATCGAAACCGCTGTGAAATATTATCACCTAACGGGAAACAAACGTTAAGTGTCCCCGTAATAAAAAAATCGGGAAATAAACAATTGGTAAAAGACGTAAAAATTGATTACAAAACCGACTGGCAGTCATTACATTTAAAAAGTCTGAAAACAGCGTATTTCTCTTCTCCCTTTTTTGAATTTTATATTGATGCTTTTTTACCTTTTTTTGAAAAAAAATATACTTTTTTGTTTGATTTAAACATTGAGATACTGCAAACTCTATTAAACGAGCTTGAAATTAAAAAAGAAATAACTTTTTCGGAAAAATACGAATTTTCATACCCTTTTAATGATTTCAGAAACAGCATTCATCCTAAAATTAAGTTAAATACCGAATATTTTAAGCCTGAAATTTATACACAGGTTTTTTTTGACCGTTTTAATTTTGTTCCGAACCTTTCCGTTCTGGATTTACTTTTTAACGAAGGACCGGCTGCCGAGAGTTTTTTAATTCGGTGATACCCGCCTCATACATTCATCATTCTCTTATTATAGAAAATTCTACTCGTCTGTTTAATTTTCGATTTTCTTCGCTGGTATTAGGTGCTACAGGTTCTGCATCCAAGCCTGCATCAGTCGTAATTCTGTCTTCAGGAACTCCTTTCTGCAAAAGATAATATTTGACAGATTCGGCACGGTCAACAGAAAAACGCAAATTCACCTCTCTGGAACCTAAATCGCAGGTATATCCGGTAATTAAAACTCTGATATTTTTATTTTTTTTGATAAGGCCAGCTACCGAATCTAAATAATTTCTTGATTCAGATGTAAGCATTGCAGAGTTAATCTGAAAATGAACACCTTTTTGCAGTATTTTCAATTCCTCATCGCTGAGATGCCTGAGAGCATGTTGCCTGGCAGAATCTCTTTTTGCCTGTTCTATTGAGTCTAAACGTACTTTATTTATTGAATCTAATCTTGCTTTTTCTAAAGAGTCGGATAAAGCTTTTGCTCTATTTATTGAATCCAGTAAAGCTGCATTTTTTTCTTTTATACGCTTAACTTCCTGTTTATGAATAGAGTCCGTTAATTCCATAATATCATTATAGAAACCGTAATTATTTGAAGATACATATTCTTCATAAGTCTTACCGTTAATTTTACCTTTTAATCTCGGATTCCCGCCGGTTTCGGAATATAATGAATCGACAGTATTAACTTTGGGTTTAAAAAAACCGTAAGTAAGAATAATTTCATGAGATGCTCCGCCTATATATGAAAGGACCCCTGAATTTGTTTCGTAAGCATAGCCTATACCTATCTTTTTTAAGTTAACTCCGACTGAAACTACAATGCTGCCGTTTAATTTATATGTCGGCTGCAGCCAAAATATATTATCGTAGTTAATCAAAAAATTAAAATAAGAATCAAAAATTTCGGAAGAACTGTATACTGCTAACGCGGACGGCTGAAATTTCCAAACATTGTTTTTTGAGTAAAAATCATATGCCAAAAACGAAAAATAAGCTGTATTCAATAAATCTGTCGATTTATAAATATACGGAATACCTATATCAAAACTTAAATTCTTAAGTTTATAATTAACGGAAGCTCCGGCAAAAAATAATGTTTTTCGGGAATAATTCGGTAAAAGCGTAGGGTCTGAAGGGTCTGCCACAATTGCACTTTCATAGTCTAAGTTTCTTTGTAACACACCTCCGTTTATACCCAAACTTATAGTTTGATTTTCTGATATTTTAGAACGAAAAGAATAATCAAATCTAAGCGATGAACTTTCATACAATCCTACTCTCTCAGTTTTTATAAGTCCTCCGAGATTCATTTTTTCTGATACCGGAGAATGTATTCCGAGAGTTGCAGACTGAGCGGCATCAGCTATACCCGTAAGATGATTTCTGTAATCTGCAAAAGCTGCTAATTGCCCTTTATCTCCGGTATGAGCCGGAGAATAATAGAATAGGTTTTGAGTGTAAAAATTATGAATATTATAAATTTGAGCTTCAGATTTTATAATTATAAGCAAAACAGCACATAAAAAAAGTATTTTCTTTGCCATATTTTTTTATTCGTGTATATTATTCACCTTTTCAAAAACTATACTAAAACCATGTAAGCGAAAATATTTTCAATTTATCTTACCAAAGTAATAGTGCCTTTTAACTCAATATTTCCGGATTTAAGCAGGTAGTAATAAATCCCCGGAGGAAGTTCTTTTCCGTAATTTGTTCCGTCCCAGTCATTCTTGTACTCAGGAGAATAAAACAGTTCTTTCCCGTTATTATTGAAAATAAAAGCCTCGAATGTTCCGTTTTCAAGACCTTTAACTATCCAAGTATCATTATATCCGTCTCCGTTCGGCGAAATATAATTTGCAGGAACTAAATCTTGAATTACTTCTTCTAAGTTGACGGTAACTGTTATCGGAGTGCACAAAACCGGTTCTCCGTCATCGCATACGTCTAAATCACAAGAGAAGGCAGGATTTATTGAATATTCCAGCAGGTCGCTGTTATTTACCGTTATTGTCCCGTTACTTTCTATTTTAAAAGCATCTGAAAAAACTGCACCTTGGGCAGGATAAAAGAAAAGAGTTTGCCCCGCATCCGGGTCTGCAGCTTCAATTTTTCCTACAAAAGTACCGTTAGGGCTGTGTTCAGGAATTACGAACGTCTGATCATTTGCAACAGGCGGACGATTATTCCCTACATTTATGTTCATAGAATATTCAGAAGCGCTGTAAGATAAGCCGTCACTCACTCTAAATAGAAAATTTGTATAAGGTATTCCAAATTCGCCTGTTGCCTGTATAAATTTTAAGTTTCCTGCTTCTATATCGTAATACATTATCTGGCTTCCCGCTGCTATAAGCTCAACTGCATCAGGCACATCATTAGAGTTACCGTCTAAAAATAACATTCCGCTTTGAGGCATTTGTGTTATTTCAATTTTTTCAAGATTATCTCCGTCTGCATCATAGAAGTTAAAGTCAGGCAAAGTAAAAATATACGGAATATCTACTAACGCTATAACAGTATTATCGGCAGCTGTCGGCAGATTATTTATTCCGTAAAAAACACCGAAAAAACCACTTAACCCGGAGACACTTCGTGTCTGAGAATTGACAGTTGCCGAACTCGTTCCGGGAGTTAATCCGATATTATCCCACTGATAACCGTCATAATTAGAAATGTAACACTGACTTAAATCAAAAGAGCCCGATTCAGCATTCGGATCCCAGCTTAAAGTTAAGTCAAAATCACTTGTTACAGCAGGATATATCTCCCATCTTAAGTTTACGTTTTTATCATTAACAGGAGTCCCGAAATTTCCTTCTGTATAAATATTGTCATAAACTGCTATTGAATAATCAGCACCCGAAATGCTGTTTATTGCTACAGGAGCATAAAACGTATTTGTACCGACAGGCAGGAAGAAATTTGTGCCGTTTGTCAGCCCTTGTACTTCTACAAAAGCTCCTTCTGAGGTAATTATATAATCTGTTTCCGTTGCCGTAATATAAGCTCCGGGACTGAAAGTGAGAATATTATTTACCCTCAACTTCCCTCCCGTAATATCTAATTGGTTATTTATTTTTAAATCCGAATCTATATCTATTATTCCTCCGGGATTATTTATATATAGTGAAGAGATTGAATTTGCAGTTGCATTAAACGCAATGTTCATCGCAGTCCCTCCCGTTTCGTTTATCGAAATAACCGATATTCCGTTTCCTGACAGCAGTCCGTTTGTATAACTGTAATCGCCGTTAATTATAAGTGTATTATTGCCTATATCCAAAATTCCGTTCTCCATACTCAAAGAAATTTCGACAGTTAAGTCTCCTTCCAAACTGACAGTACGATCAGAGCGATTTGTAAAGCTGCCCAATTGCAAAGTATTTAATGGTGAAGGTGTGCTTGTTAAATTATTAAATGTTAAAACTGCATTTGTTCCTCCTGTAAGAAAAGCCGATGCCGAAACTCTGTAAAATGAGTTATTCACTTCCAATTCACAATCTGCAACAGCTAAATTTCCGTTGTGCATTACTAAATCCGACACACTCAACACATCGGTATTTGTAAGAAACACCGTAGTGTCCGACTGTATAATCAAAGAGTCTAACGTTAGAGGAGTTTCTAAAAGAAACTCACTCAACGAGTTAGTTGTATTTATTTCAAGAACAGAGCTATTTATATCTCCCGACAAACTTCCACCTGCATAATTAACGGCTCCCGTAACTGTTAAGTGTTTATTTACTATATTAAAATTGCCGTTTAACAGAGTTAATGTATCAACACTAACATTTTCGTCCATAAAAACCCCGTCTGCAGAACCGTTATTTATAAAGATATCTCCGAAAGGCTGAGTATCTCCGGTTAAACCGGTATTTTGTGCATCAATTCCGTTGTATACCAAATAAAAAAAATTGTTATGATGATAGTTTCCCTGTATGCTGCCGCTTACACCGTTAATATTTGCAGTAACAAATGTTGCGGCATCAATAAAATTATATCCCGACCCTGTTCCGAAAGTTTTAAACAGATGAATATCTCCTGCATCAAGCGTTCCGTATATATTTGCGGTCTCTGTAAAAACAGAAAATTGTTCCGTTCCCTCCACTATAAAACTGCTGCCGCCTTCAATCTCTATGTTATTTACATAAAATTCTGTCGGTCCTGCAGTTGTATTGTCAAAAAAAACTCTTGTATTATTCTGTACCAGCATACTGCTTATAGATGCCGTTGAGTTATAAGTCCCGGGGATATTTGTTATATATATCTCTCCTCCGATATCAAATATAATAACACTTCCGGGCATAGGAACTCCGTTATCCCAATTTCCGATATCCGAAAAACTGTCGGATGCTCCGCCCCCCGTCCATCTTGTTTGTCCGAAGATAACATACGGAATCAAAAAAAAAGATAACAGCAGAATAAATTTTACAGTTTTCATAGTATTTTCTTTTAAAAAATTATCGGGAAAAAGAATGAATCTTTTCGTGCTTTATATTATACGATAAAATTACGAAAAGGTTTTGTTCTCAGACAATTTCTTTCGGGAAAAAGTTGCAACATAATTTATTTTCTGCCTGTAACCCGTTACAAGTATAACAGTTACCCCATTCAATATTCAAATCTGTATGAATAACTTATAGTCGGGAAAAAAGGCAAATCGGTATATTTTACAACCCTGTTTAACGTTTCGTTTGTTAATGTTCCTTTTTTATAATCAATAAACTCCGGATTTCTGCGATTATAAACATTATAAATATGTAATCCTATTTTATGATTCTCAACGGTATAGTCTGCACCTATATCCAGCCGATGATATGCCGGTAATTTAAAATCGTTACGGTTAAAAGGAGGTATCTGCACGTATTCATTCAAATACATTGTGCTCATATCAGGAATATTTCCTGTTCCTAAATTGCCGGTTGTATAATCGTAAGGCACATAATGCTGCTTGCGAAGTGTTACAAAATTTCCGGACTGATATGTCCAATTTGCAAAAATTCCGATATTTTCATTTACGGAATATGATACTTTTAAACCAATTTCATTTTTTCTGTTTTTTGTATATTGAAATGACTGTCCGAAATTAATGCTGTCTGAATTTAAAGAATAATCTGAAATTATATGATTTAACGAAAGTTTAAAGCCTTTATACTTTTTTGTTACAGATGTTCTTACCCCCTTATAGCTCCCCGATACTTCCGTAATTCTGCTTTCAATATCCGTTCCTGTCAATACCGGCTTTCCGGGATAGTCAAAATAAGAGTAGTTATCTTTATATTCGTAAGCATCTTTTATATTGTCATAAAAAACAGTTCCTTTAAGATTTATGTCAAAAGGCAAATTTAAAACAGCTCCCGCCGCGAAATGATTTGTTACCGTAGGTAAAATATTTTCAGAAGAAGGAATAAAAATTACGGAACTTAAGCCTACATAATTTCCGGTAAGCATATGCAAATAATCTTTATTATAAGCATATGAAATTTCAGCAGATAAAAAATCAAGAACACGATAACTTCCGAAGATCCTCGGCTCAACAGAATAATATGTTTTATTTTCGTTACTGAAAGCTGAAAATCTCAGTCCTCCGTTTACGGTTATATTTTCATCAGGTTTATAACTATCTTGTGCAAACAAAGAATATTCCTGTGCGTTTATCGTATTTGCCTGCCAAGTTGTGTCAATCTCAAAGCTATTTTCAAAATCGTTTACGGATAAGCTTGCATCAACCGGTCTGAATCGCTTATTAAAAGCATTTGCCCCGAACAGTAAAAAATGTTCGTTGTTAATGTTATATTTTGCACTGAGTTTTAAACCGAAATCGCTGTTACCCGAAACATATTCGGCATCATAACGATTTATGTAAGAAATTTTATTATCCGACATCCCTACGGAATCTCCGGTTATTGTTTGATTAAGATTGTATCTGCTGTATATTAAAGCTGCATTAAAAATAAAATCCTGCGTAAAACTGTGACTGAAATTAAACACTGCCGCAGTATTTCCGTAAATTGGATTTATGTTTCTTGTTATTGAATATTCGGCTGTATCCGAATTGACTTCTCCTGTTCCTGTTTCAGACTTGTTTTTATTATGGAAAAAACTGATGAAAAACTTACTGTTTTCGGTTAAATTATGAGAATATTTCAGATTAATGTCCCAAAAATTCGATTTTAAACGATATTCTCCCGTCTCAGTGTTATCTGTCAAAAATAATTCAGTATAAGGGCTGTTGATAAAACTTTTTCTTGCCGAAACAAAAAACGCTGAACGTTCTTCCTTTACGGGTCCCGTAAAATTAAATCCTGCACCGAAAAAACTCGCCGTAACGTTCCCTCTGTATCTTTTCATATCTCCTTTTTTAATATCAACATCAAAAACAGGAGCCGGAAAGTTTCCGTATTTTGCAGGAAAATTAATTTCGTAATAGTCAAAATTATCCGCAACATTTTCAGGTATTAAAGGCATAAGCCAAAAATCAACAACAGGAAAATATATTCTTGCTCCGTCAATATAAACGGCTTTTCCTGCAGGATTATCAATACTGCTCAGAAATATTTCATTTATTTTTTTTTCGGCTTTCTTTTCCTTCTTGACCGGGATTTTCTTAATCGTAAATTTGTCTTTTTTATCAGCACCTTCAGCTAAAATCAGCTTAATATTACCGCTCAAATCATTATCGGCAGGTCGCCAATTAATTGAATCATCTTCTATTTTAACCTCATCAATATCTGTTTCCGAAACTAAGTTAACTATCAGCGCCGTGTCTTTAACAAGATAAAAATCAAAAACAGTGTCTTTATATCCTATGTATGCAACTTTTAAGATAATATGTTTTTTTGAAAATTTTAAACTGAAAAAACCCTCGGTATCTGTTGCAGTTCCTATCGTTGCATCTCCAAGTTCAAAAACTGCCGCTCCTATAACAGGATTATTGGTTTTTGCGTCTTTTACGATTCCGTTCACGGTTATTTCCTGAGAAAATGAAAAATAATACAGAACCGATAAGACTAAAACAATTATGCTTTTTTTCATTACTTACTTTTTTATTGAGTTTTGTGTTGTTTTTTTATCCTTTTCGTTAAAACGTGAATAATTATTTTTAGTATGCAAATATAGATTTTAAAAAGTTAAAAATATAGGCTAAGTTCTAAATAAATATTGATTTTATTACTGTCAACAACCTTGCATATATCATATAATGCAAGGTTGTTCTTTTTATTTTCAGACACTTACACACAAATGACATAAATCATAAAAATACGGTGATCTTATTAACTTCTTTTTTATACATTTGCAAAAAAAATTAATAACCTTTTAAATTTAATGACTTATGATTAATGCAATCTATAAATTCCCGAAACCTGAAAATGAGCCTGTTAAATCTTATGCTCCCGGTTCAACAGAGAGAAAAGAACTTAAAGAAAAACTCGAAGAACTTAAATCCCAAACAATTGATATTCCGCTTATAATAGGAGGAAAAGAAATTCGTACGGGAAATACGGGAAAAGTTGTAATGCCGCATAATCACAATCATGTTTTGGCAACTTACCACAAAGCCGGTACTGAGGAAGTAAAAGCGGCTATAAACTCAGCCCTCGAAGCTCGTAAAAAATGGTCAGAAATGCCTTGGATTGAAAGAGCATCAATAAATATGAAAATTGCCGAACTTTTGGCTACAAAATATCGTTCGTTGATTAATGCCGCAACTATGCTCGGACAAAGCAAAAACCCGTTTCAGGCAGAAATTGATGCAGCTTGCGAAACTATTGATTTTCTGAGGTTTAACGTTTATTATGCCTGCCGAATTTACGCTGACCAGCCTAACAATGCTCCCGGAACTATAAACAGATTGGAATACAGACCTTTGGAAGGATTTATATTTGCTCTTTCTCCTTTCAAAGGTCTGTATTCCAATCTGTTTATAGTTCCGGGAGCATTGTTAGGCTGGTCAGCGTAAATTCGGCAGGCATAATAAACGTTAAACCTCAGAAAATCAATAGTTTCG
>CAMZKI010000071.1 GCA_947311125.1 uncultured Chlorobiota bacterium | reverse complement strand
TTATGCGTATCAAGTTGAGACACAATACCGAATCCTTCTTTTTTTAATTCATCCGTAATTTTTTGTGTTGCAGACTCAAAATCTAAGCTAACTGTTTTACTTATGTAATAACTCATAATTATAATATTTTAGTTAAAAATTAAAACTCTTATCAGTTAGTAACATTTTATCATAATTACTTTTGCCTTTATATTATTTTTTTATTGTGATGAAATTGCTTGTCCTTTAAAAATTGTATGGTTATATTTACGGAATATTAATATCAAAGATTATGAGTACTTTAAAAGAGATATCGGTAATTACCTTCATATTTTTAACATTTAGCGGAATTTCTCAAAATACGGGACATTATTCTGTGCTTAACGTAACAGTAACTGATATGAAAAAAAATCCGAGTCCGGGAGATAAGATTTATTTTGTCAGTAAAAAAACAGGTAAAATATACTCAGAAATTTCGGATGATAAGGGGAAATTTAAAATTACGTTACCTAACGGTTCTGAGTATGAAATTAAAATTAAATCGTTCGATCAGGATATGAATTATACGGCAGTTAATATTGCCGATGCAGACTATGATATGGAATTTGATATTGTTATTTCATACGAGCTTCCTAAAACTTACACTCTGAAAGATGTGCATTTTGATACGGGTAAAGCAATTTTAAAACCAAGTTCTTACAAATCTTTAAATGAGCTTGCAGAGTTTATGCAATATAAAAAGACTTTAAAAATTGAACTTGCCGGACATACTGACAGCGACGGAGATGCTGATAAAAATCTGGTTCTATCTCAAAGACGTGCAGAAACAGTGAGAAACTACCTTATAAAAAAAGGAGTGCAAGGAAACAGACTTATTGCTAAAGGCTACGGAGAGACACAACCCGTTGCTTCAAATTCAACTCCCGAAGGTAAACGGTTAAACCGCCGAACGGAAGTCAGAATTATTGAACAGTGAGTAAATTTTTTTCGGTATTATGTTATTTTACCTTAATAAAGTAACGCTTCCGGCAATTTCAAAAGGTGTTCCGTTAAGAAAAACACCGCTTGCCCGCCAAACATAGACATCTTGCAGCACGAGTTTACCGTTAAAAAAGCCTGTCCAACCTTTCGTTATATCATCGGTATAAAACATTTGCTCGCCCCACCTGTTATAAATATACATCTCAAAGGTTTTTACCGATTCGTAAGATGAAGCTCCGAAAATATCATTATTTCCGTCTCCGTTAGGAGTAAAAGCATTCGGAAATTCTATATGTCCTTCCGGAAGAACTATAACCTGAGCGGTTAAAGTCAGGGAATCAACACATTTATTTACGGATGTTACGGTAAGTTTAATGTCATAAGTACCCGGAGCCGTATAAATATAGATAGGATTTTCATCTTCGGATGTGCCTCCGTCCCCGAATTCCCAATAAAATAAATCAGCATCATCAGAACTTTGATTGCTGCAATGTATGGGCTGCCCCGGCAGCATTACCGTATCCGGAATAACGTCAAAATTAACAACAGGACTTTGATAGACATAAATTACGGTATCTGAAGAGTCGTAAGTGTTACAATAACCCGCTACATTAAGAGTAACATTATATTCGCCGGGAGTATTGTACGTATAAGAGAAATTGTCATCATATATAATCGTTCCGTCTCCCAAATTCCATTCAAAAGTATCAATGAATAATGATTGATTATCAAAATTTATTGTAACAGGCACACAAGATTGTGTGGTGTCAACACTGAATATTGCTTCAGGTTGCCTTGCCGTAACAAGAATGGTTTTTGTAATCGTATCCGAACACCAGACATTATCTGCCGATAAAGTAATGTCATAACTTCCGCAGTCGGGATAAGTGTGGGAGCCAGGCTGTTCATCAGTTGTTGTAGTTCCGTCTCCGAAATCCCAAAAATAATTTGTATAGCCTCCCGGACTTTGATTTTCTATTGTAACTGTTGATTGCGGGAAATAAAGAGTTTCCGGTGAAGCCGTAAAAACTAATTGCGGCTGCGGATATACTCTTATAATTCTCTGTGCCGTGTCCAAACAATTATTGGGCGAAGCAGAATAAGCCGTAACCGTATAATCAACAGGATTTAATGTTTCGTTAATAAAGGTATGAACCGGTTCGTTTTGGGTAACGCTTGTTCCGTCGCCGAAATCCCAAAGGTATGTTGTCCCCGGTGTTGTTCTGGTAAACCGGACTGTAAGAGGGCTGCAGCCGATAGAATCACTCACGTCAAAAAGAGAAGGGTCTTCCGGTGAACCTATCGTTACGGGACCTCCGGAAACAGAGCATAAATTTACATCTCTGATATAAACTGTATATGTTCCGGGAATTAAACCTGTTATAGTTTTATCACTTTGCCAGTTTATTCCGTCAACCGAAAATTCAAAAGGGTATGTTCCGCCGGATGTATTAACGGTAATTGTTCCGTCGCCTGACCCGACACATTGCTCGTCTTCGGCAACAATGCCGGTAATTATAAGAGAATCAGGCTCATAAATTGAAACATTGTAAGAGTTGCTGACACAATTATTGTCATCAGTAACTTTTGCAATATAACCGCTTGCCGGCAAACTTGAAAAAGTTCCGGTAATGTCCGGAAAAGTTACTCCTCCGTCAATTGAATAATGGAGAGTTCCTGTTCCGCCGGAAGCAGTAATTGTAATAATACCGTTATTATCACCGTAGCAGGAAATATTTTGGGGTTGAATATCCATAATCTGAACACGCGAAGGCTGAGTTATTTTAACAGTATCCCAATTTAATGTATTATCATACCAAAATGCCTGACAAACATTTGCGTCATAAATTGTTATGTAATAATTACCCGGAGACAAATTCGTAAAAATACCTCCGTTATCAAAATAAGAGTCTCCTTGATTTACGGAATACATATAATTAAGAACCCCTCCGGAAGCATAGACGGTAATAGTACCGTCATTGTCACCGTAACAACCGTCAATGTTTCCGACAATTACAGAGTCTATAGACAAAGAGTCGGGCTGATTAACGGTAACTAAAGGTCCCGGCTTTATGCAGTTATAAATGTCTTTTACATATGTTTGATAGCTTCCCGTAACTAAACCGCTGAAAAAAGAGCCTGAACTGTAAGTTACACCGTTATCAATTGAAAAAGAATATCCGGGTTGCCCGCCTGAAGATGTCAAATTTATATATCCCGTAGCATCACCGTAACATAAAACATCTTGTTTATCCGCCAAGGAAAGAATCAACTCGTCAGGTTCCGTAACTGTAACCGGGTTACCTGTTGCCGTGCAACCGTTTACATCTCTTATAATAATATCATAATTTCCTGCCGGAAGTCCGGTAAAATCTCCGTTGTTTGAAAAATATGTCGTTCCTCCGTCAATTGAATATTCAACAGGTGCTGTTCCTCCGAGATAATCTATGTGAATTTCTCCTGTTAAATCATCTTTACAACCTAAAATATCTTTTTTAGACTGATATGAAACCTGTAAAATATCCGGTTGGGTTATATTTATTAAGCTGCCGGCTGTTTTACACCCGTTTGCGTCTTTTACAAAAGTTTGATAATTTCCTGCGGATAAACCGGAAAAAATATTTGAAGTTTGATAAGTTATTTCTCCGTCAACAGAATATTGCAACGTCGGCGTTCCTCCGTGAGCATATATTGTTATCGAACCGTTTGTTCCGCCGTAGCAGTCGTTAACATTTTGTTTAACAACAGAATCTATAATAAGTTCTGACGGTTGTCCCAAAATATGAGTTCCTCCTGTCGTAACGCAGCCGTGTGCATCTCTTACAACAATATTATATGTTACCCCTGCAGATAATCCGGAAAGAATATTATTTGTAAAAAAAGTGTTACCATTATCATAAGAATAGGTTATTTGTCCTGTTCCGCCGGAAGCATTTACTGTTATAGAACCGTTGGTTCCTCCGAAGCAAGCAGGGTCTGACTCTGTTTCTGAGTTTATAACTAATTGAGGAGGTTCAAAAATTTGGACAGTATTGGTTGTAAATGTGTCAGTACATCCATTTGCATCTCTTACAATCACGTCATAAATTCCTGCCGTCAAAGCAGTAAAGTCATTGCTCGGAAAATACGAACCTCCTCCGTCAACGGAAAATTCATAAGCAGGTGTTCCGCCTCCGTTTGTTACTATATGTATTGTTCCGTCATTACCGCCGTAACAGGTCGAAACGTCAGTTGTGTTAACATCATTTATAAGAAGTAAAGGCGGTTGTCCTATTAAGTGGCTTTGCCCTGTAACTGAACACCCGTTAGCATCTCTCACTACGGTACTGTATGAGTTTGACGGTAAGTTATTAAAAATATTGCTTGCCTGAAATGTTGTTCCCGAATTAACGGAATATTCCAACGGGGCAATTCCGCCGTGTGCAGTAATTGTTATTTGTCCGGTAGAATCTCCGAAACAAGTTGATACATCACTTTTTGTTTCAGAGTCAATTATAATTTGAGACGGTTGTCCTACAGTTAAAGTATCTCCGTTAACCGTGCATAAATTATCGTCTTTTATGACAACAATATATGTTCCGGCATATAAATTTGTAAAAATTCCTCCGTTATCATAGTAATTCGTAGCTCCGTCTATAGAGTAATACAGTGTTCCGGTGCCTCCGGATGCGTTTATGGTTATACTTCCGGTGTGGTCGCCGAAACAAGTTGAAACATCAGAAACAATTTGAGAGTTTATTGTAACGGCAGCGGGTTCGGTTATTGTTAAGTTGCTTCCTAAGGTTGTACATCCGTTAGCATCTTGAACCTGAACCTGATAAGTCCCGGGTGAAAGGGATGAAAAGTAATGTCCTGACGAATAAGTTGTTCCTCCGTCAATTGAATACATTATCGTCGGGGTTCCGCCGGTTGTTATAATGTCTATAATACCGTTGTTGTCGCCGTTGCAACCTGTTACGTCAGTTTTATTTTCGGCTGTAATAACAAGTTCAAGGGGCTGGCTTACGGTAATTGTTGATCCTGATTTGACGCATAAATTTGCATCTCTTACTTTTACATTGTAAGTTCCGGCTGCAAGTCCCGTAAAACTCCCTCCGTTAGAAAAATAATTTAACCCGTTATCAATCGAATATTCCAATGCTCCGGTTCCTCCTGATGCTGTTATCGTTATTGTTCCGTTTGTGTTTCCGTAACAACCCGTTACATCGGTATAAGTTTCATTACTTATTAATATTTCCGAAGGTTGATTTATAAAAGCGACATCCGAAATTATAACATTAAAAAAATCTTTAACATAAACTGAATAAGCACCTGACGCTAAGTTTGTAAAAGAATTTGATGTTTGATATGTAACTCCTCCGTCAATTGAATATTGATAGGGTGACGTTCCTGCCGAAACATAAATTGTAATTGTGCCGTTATTACCGCCGTAGCAGGTTGTAACATCTGTGGTAACAATAGAATCCAATGTTAAAGCTAAAGGTTTATAACCTGTATCTTTATCAATAATGATTGAAGAATAAGCAGAGTTTGAGATACTTAAAAGTTAAATTAATTATAAATGAAATTTCGATTGATTTACTATATTACTATTTTACTTTTAAGTATCTCAAACTCTGCTTATTCTTCAATCATTATTGATAAAGATACAGGTTATAAACCTTTAGCTTTAACATTGGATTCTATTGTTACCACAGATGTTACAACCTG
>CAMZKI010000070.1 GCA_947311125.1 uncultured Chlorobiota bacterium | reverse complement strand
AAAATTTGAAAAATTATAAGAATAATGTAAACAGTAAAATATGAAAATATTTTGATATTAAGAAATAATTTATAATTTTGACATAAATAAAATGTTTAATTAAAAAATACAGTTATGAAAAAATTATTGGTATTATCAGCAGCAATTTTATTTGCTTTTACAATGAATGCTCAAAAATTCGGATTTAAAGCCGGATACGGTATGTCAGGTTATTTAGTGAATTTTTACACTCCGGACGGTGCAAAAATGGGTAATGGTTTTAATGCAGGCTTAGTCGGAGAGTATCCCGTAAACGATATGATGAGTTTAAGAGCTGATGTAACTTATAATCAATTAGGTTCTGACTATTATGACGAAACTGATGTGTCAGGAACAACTATGACTAGTGATTTCACGACAGATGTAAGCTATCTTCAAATAAGCGTGGCACCTAAATTCGGTTTCGGGCCGGCTTATGCTTTTGTAGGACCGTATTTCGGATATGCTTTAAGTAACGTTACAAACGGAACTGTTGTAATGGGAGAAACTACCGTAGCGGATATTAAAGATTTGGATAACTTTTCAGATCCGACAGAAGGCGGTTCCGGTGATTTATACAACAAAACTGATTTCGGTTTTAACTTAGGTTTCGGTGCAAGCTTTTCAGGTGTTTTTGTAGAATTAAATGCAGGTATGGGACTGTTGAATTTCATTAATACAAGCAGTCAGTATTACAGTGCAAGTAATTACGCTGCAACGGATAATCCTACTGTAGCTATTACCGATGATGCTTCACAAAAAAATATTTTCTTCGGATTATCCGTAGGATATTTATTAGGAGGCAAATAGAAAATATTGCAATAAATTAATAAAACCTTCGAGCATTCTCTCGAGGGTTTTATTTTTTAAATGGTTCAATAAAACAGCAAACTAAGGAAAATAAAAAATGCCGATACAACTTTGTAACAAGATAATATCGGCAAGTATTAATTTTATGGTATCAAGGATTATGACGAAAACTTTATAATTTCGTCTGAATATTCTCCGAGAAGAAGCGAAAGGGAATTTAATGAACCGGCAAGTTCATTCATATCAAGGTTTTCAACTTGCAGCGTATCTCTGAAAAGAACAGTTTTACCGTCTTCACTTAAAACAAATGCTCCGTGCAAAATATCGTGATTTTTCTTCAATAATGACTTATACATTTCAATATTATCATTTTTAACCCGGAAAAGTATTTGTTCCATAATTAAAATAGGGTCATCAACCACAATAACCATATTTTTTATTCCTTCTTCTTCTTTGTCAATTACAAAATAACCTTCTTTTTCATTTTCGTCATTAATTGAATATCCCAATGCATTAAGGTATTCTTTAACTTTTTGATAGTAATTACTCATAATACTGTTTTTTTGATTAATATTATTTTTTCAGCAATCAAATATAAGAAATTATTTTTAAAAATAAAACAGAAACGCCGAAAATACTCAATTGATAAGCGATAAGGGTTATAAGCAGGTTTAATTATAAGGAGTTAAATGCCGTAAAAACCCCTGTTGTATCTAATTTCAGTACAGGGGTTTTTTGAATATTGCTTTTATTAAAATCTCTGTCAACTATATAAAAATCAAAATAAATTGTATCATATGGCAAGTTACCGTCTCCGTCACAAGAAAAATTTATGTTGACAAAAATATCGGCAATAAGTGTTTTATTCTGCCCTTCGGGCTGAACGTAAGGAACTCTGAAGTTTCGTTGTTTTGCAGAATCAACCCTAACGGTATCGCCGTTGACTATTTCGTATAGTGTTGTAAACAAATTGTTAGAGTACAAGCTGTCGGGATGAAATACACCTGTAGTATCACTGTCCCTCAGTCCTATATTTCCGTCTCCGTCAATTATTCCGAATTTTAATTCGTAAACTTTATTTTTACCTCCCAGCAGATCCAGAGAATCAAACAAACGAACCTGCTTAAATTCAATTTCCGGTTCGGGAGGATACTGTACGGTTTCAGGACAAGCAGTAATAATACTCATCAAAGCAATTAAGCCTAAGGCATACCATATGTTTATTTTTTTCGGCAACCGTCTTATTTATTTTTTTTCTTTCTTTTTATTTCTGAAAAAGAGTTTTAAAGGAACACCCGTAAAATTGTAATGTTCTCTCAATTTATTTTCTAAAAATCTTTTATACGATTCCTTAACATATTTCGGCATATTACAAAAAAAGACAAAAGTCGGCGAATATGTCGGTATTTGTGTAACGTATTTTATCTTAATATATTTTCCTTTATGTGCGGGCGGCGGATTATTTTCTATTTCTTCAAGCATAACTTTGTTTAGCTCTGCCGTTGAAATTTTTCTTTTTCTGTTTTCAAACACGCTTAATGCAGTTTCAAAAGCTTTATATATTCTTTGCTTGGTAAGAGCCGAAATAAAAAGCACCGGAACATCATTAAACGGAGCCAATTTTTCTCTTACTTCCTGTTCGTATTTTTTCAGCGTATTAGTTTCTTTTTTTATCAAATCCCATTTATTAATAAGTATAACCACCCCTTTACTGTTTCTTATTATTAAGTTATAAATGTTTAAATCCTGTGCCTCTACTCCTCTTTCTGCATCAATCATAAGCAGGCAAACATCAGAATGTTCTATTGCTTTTACTGCTCGCATAACCGAATAATATTCAACATCTTCAAAAACTTTATTCTTTTTCCTCAGTCCTGCCGTATCAACCAGAGTAAATTCATAGCCGAATTTGTTAAAACGAGTATCAACAGTATCTCGCGTTGTTCCTGATATTTCGGTTACAATATTTCTTTCTGTTCCCAAGAATGCATTAATAAGCGAAGACTTTCCTGCATTAGGACGTCCGACAACAGCAAATTTGGGCAGTTCGTTTTCCTTATTTTCTGTGTCTTTTTGGGGAAATGCTTTTACCACCTCATCAAGTAAATCTCCTGTTCCCGAGCCGTTTATTGACGAAATATTATACAGGTTCTTAAAACCCAACTTATAAAAAACATTTGCATCGTATTGTAAACTTGAATTATCAACTTTATTTACCGTTAAGAAAACCGGTTTTTCAGTTTTTCGCAGCATTTTTGCAACAGACTCATCTAAATCAGTTATTCCTACGGTTACATCTACAACAAATAAAATAACGTCAGCTTCTTCAACGGCAATTAAAACCTGTTTTCTTATCTCTCCTTCAAAAACATCTTCAGACCCGTGAACATAACCTCCGGTGTCTACCAAAGTAAAATCAACACCGTTCCATTCCGATTGCCCGTAATGTCTGTCTCTGGTAACCCCGCTTGATTCATGTATTATAGCTTTTTTTTGTTGTGTCAGACGATTAAAAAGCGTCGATTTCCCGACATTCGGTCTTCCTACTATTGCTGCAATGTTTGCCATACTTTTTGGTATATAATTTGCAAAGATATAAAAAATAGAGTTAAAGGCATATTTTTAATTTTGATTTT
>CAMZKI010000069.1 GCA_947311125.1 uncultured Chlorobiota bacterium | reverse complement strand
TATTATTTTAAAAAAAGATTTTCCGATAAATTTTTTAAATGATGCCATATTTTAGTTGAAAGTTTGAAAATTAAAAGTTATAACGTTGAAGGTTAATAGTCTTTGATTTGTTTATCATTGAAAACAAAAATAAAATAATTATAAAAAAATGAAAGAAAGACAACTCCTGCAATTGTATTCAGCATTGATTCAAAAAGAAAGTTAAATCCGGTTATCAGTAAGAAAGCTGAAAAAAGATAGTTTTTTCTTTTAAAAGATATTATAAGCGGATAAATAAATAAACTCAACAAAAGCAAAAATCCGAAAACACCATATAAAACAAAATCTTCGAGAAATTGATTATGAACATTATATCTGAAATCTCCGGAAGCTGATATTTTTTTGTTATGATATTCTTTATATTTTTTCATATAACCGTCATAAAAGTTTTCAAATCCTATTCCCGTAAAAAAGTTTTCTTTTATGATATCAACTGCTGCTGCCCACAGAACGGGCCTTGCTAATGAATTTTTTCCTGCTAATTCGGTTTCATTTTTTTCTGAGGCAACAATTTTTTTAACGGTAAGCTGAATTCTGTCGTTTTTTAAGACAAAGAACAGCATAAATATAATAAATCCTGCCATAAATATTTTGTATAGAATATTTTTTGATATATACGCTTTCAATATTATTTGCCAGGATAACAGAATTAATAAAGATAAAATTCCTGCACGGGAATTAAGCAGAAAGACCATTACCGAAAAAAATGTTAAGATAACCGGAAATAATATTTTTTTAATTACAGAAGTAAAAAAATCGGTTTTTTCTTTTAAAAAAAACAAAACTGCAATCGAAAAAACAATATACATACTGAAATATCCGCGATGATGAAAAACGGACAAATCTGATTGCGTAAAATAGTTTCGATATTTTAGATAATGGGGTTCAAAAATTATTTTACCGTCAAAAAAAGAAAGCGAATTATAAAGTGCAACTCCCAAGCATACCAAGGACATAATAATATTTGAAACTACAAATAATTTCAAAAACAAATATTTTTTTGTCTTAAAATTATATCCTGATAATGCAAACAGCAAAGGAAATATCAACAAAGACATTTTTTGCCCTATATTCTTAAAAATAAGCATTTTACTATCTGAGAAAAAAACCTCTGACAGAATAAGTAAGAAAAAAGAGATTTGCAGTATGAAAACCGAAATTTCGAATCTGTTTGTTAAATTTTGCTGAAACCTTTGCCTGAAATTAAATTCTGAAAATGCAAAAATTAACCACCCCACAATAAAATAAGACAACACCCATCGATAAGAAGGTATCCAAAATGCAGTTACAAGAGCAAAGAATAAAGATGCATTTTGAACAAAATCGGAATATTTTATCTTTTCCCCGTTCACATCAGATTTTAAAAGTTTCTTTTATTACATTTTTTATTCGGGTTTTATCATCTTCCGTAAGGTTACTTCCGGAAGGCAAGCAAAGACCGATTTCAAACAATTTTTCTGAAACACCGTTAAGATATTTCGGATATTTTTTAAAAACGGGTTGCAAGTGCATAGGTTTCCATAAGGGGCGAGTTTCTATATTTTCTTTTTCAAAAGCAAGCCTTAATGTTTCACGCGAAATTCCCTTTGTTTTATTTTCATCAATGGAAATTGTCGTAAGCCAATAATTTGAGAAAAAATATTTATCGGGTTCTTCCAAAAAATCGATGCCTTCAATATTTTGAAAAATATTTTTATAAAACTCGTGATTTTTACGACGACTTTCAACACGTTCATTAACAACTTCCAATTGTGCCCTGCCTATTCCTGCAACAATATTACTCATTCTGTAATTATATCCTATTTGCGAATGTTGATAATGCGGTGCAGTATCACGTGCTTGTGTTGCCAAAAAACGTGCTTTTTTTATGTATTCTTCGTTATCGGAAATTAAAGCCCCGCCGCCCGATGTCGTAATAATTTTATTTCCGTTGAAAGAAAGAATACCTAATGTTCCAAACGTTCCGAGTTTTTTGCCTTTGTATGTACTTCCGAGAGCTTCTGCCGCATCTTCGACAACCGGAATGTCATATTTTTCGGCAATTTGCATAATTTCATCAACTTTTGCGGGCATACCGTATAAATGAACAAGAATAATTGCTTTCGGTTTTTTACCCTTTTCTATGCGGTCTTCAATTGCTTTTTCGAGAAGTTCGGGCGACATATTCCATGTATCTTTTTCGGAATCGATAAAAACAGGAACGGCACATTGGTAAATAATCGGATTTACGGATGCCGAAAAGGTAAAAGAAGATACCAAAACTTCGTCGTCTTTTTTAATACCGAGAATTATTAATGCCAAATGCAGTGCCGCAGTTCCGGCAGATAAAGCGGCAACGTGTTTAGTTTGAAGATAATTTGCCAATTCGTTTTCAAAGCCGTCAACATTCGGTCCGAGCGGTGCCACCCAATTGTTGTCAAAAGCATCTTTTATGTATTTTATTTCGTTTCCGCTCATATGCGGTGACGAAAGCCATATTTTTTTTTCCATATTAATTTTCTGTTTTAATTATTCGTCCGGGATTTCCCACAACCGTACAATTATCCGGAATGTCTTTTAATATAACAGCTCCGGCTCCTACAATAACATTATTTCCTATTTTTATATTCGGAATAATAACAGCTCCGGCTCCTATGTGTACAGATTCTCCTATTTTTACATTTCCGCATAATGTAACATTAGGTGAAATGTGAGAAAATTTCCCGATTTTGCATTCGTGGTCAACAGATGCGGAAGTGTTAATTATTACATGCTCGGCAATTTCGGTATCTGTGTTAATAACAGCTCCGGGCATTATTACCGTACCCTTTCCTATCTTCACATTTTCTGAAATTACGGCTGAAATATCGGTTGCAATACCGAATTTAACTTTGTTTTCTAAATTTTCGGCAATTTTTTTTCTTATTTTATTATCCCCTATACTTATAATAAGTTCTTGTTTATTAAGAATATCGTAATCATATTTCCCGAAACACTTTATTCCTTTTAACATTTTAATTTCAGGATTGTCGTCAAACAAACCTTCTACAGGTATTTTATTTTTTTTCAAAATATCTGTAATTACTTTTGCATGACCCGAAGCACCGTATAAAAACATATTAATTACCTTTAAATTTTTCTCCGGAAACGGAAGTTTGCGAATTAATTCCTTCTGATTTAATTACTTTTTTAATTGTCAAAAATAAGATTTTTAAATCGAGTAAAAAAGATATATTATTAACATACCATACATCGTATTCAAATTTTTGCTCCCAACTTATTGCATTTCTGCCGTTTACTTGTGCCCAACCGGTAATTCCGGGCTTTACTTCGTGTCGTCTTTTTTGAAAATCGTTGTAAAGTTTTAAATATTCAGGAAGCAAAGGACGGGGTCCCACCAAAGACATATCGCCTTTTATTACGTTAAGCAATTGAGGTATTTCGTCTAATGATGTTTTTCTGATAAATTTTCCGATTTTAGTTATTCTTTTTTCGTCGGGCAAAAGGTTTCCTTTTTCATCTTTTTTATCGTTCATTGTTTTGAACTTAATTACTTTGAATATTTTGCCGTTTTTACCGGGTCGTTCTTGGATGAAAAACGGATTTGCTTTTGTTGATATTCTCAAAAATACGGCTACAGTAATAAAAACAGGAAATAATATTATAAAAGCAACAGATGCAATAAATATGTCAAATATCGGTTTTAAAAGGTTTTTATATCTCATAACGATTTGATGATATCAATATATTTGCCGGCTAACGTATTATAAGTTAAATTTTTCATAAGGTAGTCTTTGCCGTTTTGTCCGATTTGTTTTAATTCTTTTGAACTTTTTTCTGAATATTCAAGAATTTTCTCAGCCAGTAATTCAGGTTTATTTGCAGGAATAAACTCTCCGCATTTTGCTTCATTTATAATTGTTTTGTATCCGTTATAACTAATAATGACAGGTTTTTCGGCATACATATAATCAATCCATTTATTCGGGGAAACACCATATTTGTATATCTCCTTATCTTGCCACGGATTTAAAAGCAAATCACAAAGAACCAGAAAGTTCTGTATTTCTTCTTTCGGAACTCCGGGCAGAAAAACAATATTTTTCATAGTTTCGGCACGTTTTTCTAATTTTGCCTTTTCAGAACCCTCACCGATAACGGCAAAAAATATGTTCGTATTTATATTTTCCAGTTTTTCTGCAGCTTCTACAATTTCATTTACACAATTTGCAATTCCTATTGAGCCTGCATATCCGACAATAAATTTATCTTTCGGTAATTGATTTATAATTTCCGAGGATATTTTTTTGGGATGATTATAAAATTCAGTATCTATCCCCATAGGAATTGATTCAAATCTAATTTTTTTATCAATTAAATTTTGTATATGTATGTTTAATCCGGGCATTGTTCCTACTATAAAGTCAGCATGTTTGTAGCCGAATTTTTCAATTTTCCCGAGTAAAAATACAAATGGATTTTTGGGCGATAAGTTTTTCAGTTCTACAATTGTTAACGGCCATATATCACGAACCTCAAATATCAATTTTGCTTTATAAATTTTTTTAAATAAGAACCCTGTTATTACAGTTAATAAGGACAAAGATGAAACAATTATGACATCCGGTTTTTTGGGTTTTAAGAAAAAAGGAGATATAAACAATAAAGCTTCAAAAATTACCCAACTGAAAATTCTTTTCACACTAAACCCTAAAGAGATTTCAGGTCCGTTTATTAAAATATGATTTAAACCGTCAATTTTCTTTTTTCGGGCAATTCCTTTTACTTTGCAGTTTTTTATTCCTGCAGATTTTGAGGAAAATAAAGTAACGTCATAGTTGTTTCGAGCAATGTATTTTGAAAAAAAATACTGTCTGGTCGGAATTCCGTCTCCGGGAATTACGGCATATTTTGATATGTACCAAACAGATTTATTCATTATTTTAAAGTTTTGGAATAAGCATTAAACATCTTTTCTTCTTCAACAGTCCAGTTATATCTCCGGCTTACTGCTTTTTGTCCGTTTTTACCCATTTTTTTTGCTTTTTCAGAATTTTCGTTTAGAAATTTTATTGCATCGGATATTTCTTTAACATCGAGAGGATTCACACAAATACCGCATTGATTTTCATCAATAATTTTTTTCCAATATTTAAAGTCAGATGCTACTACAGGGATTCCTGCGTGCATATATTCAAACATTTTAACAGGTAAAGAATCAAGATAATTCCTTAAAGGATATAATGTTACAATTCCGGCAAAAGATTTTTTCATTATTTTTTTTACTTCTTCTCTTGAAACAAAACCGTAAAATTTAACATATTTCCAACCGGCAGACTGCATACATTTGTTTTTAAAATGTTCACTTTCAAATTTACCTGCCAGGTTTAACGTTATTTTATTGTACTGCAAACTTTCAATCAGCTCGAAAATCCCTCTGTTTTCAGAAATTCCTCCTACATAACAAACAGCCGTATCATTTTTTTCTGTATTGTTTTCTGAAATACTTTCTGATAAGATGGGATAATTATTAATATCAAATGTATTCTTGTTTATTTTTACAAATCGATTCTTTATAAAAGGTGTTGCCGTAAAAATAAAATCAAATTTTTTCGCGGCATAGTTTTCAATTTTTTCAATAATAAACGAGAAAAGAGGTTTTAAGAAGCTTTTCAGATATGATTTACCGTAAATTTGTCTGGGCAAGTCTTCGTGAACATCATAAATTACTTTTTTTCCGAGTCTTTTTAATTTCACACCGATTTTTATCAGTTCCGGATCATGAAAATGATATAAGTCGCAATTTAATTCAACTGCTTTTTTAAATGCTTTTTTACTGTCAATTTTTGCTCGTTTCAAACGAGAACTTTGCCGTAAACCTATGTCAACAATATGTACATTGTCAATTTCTTCATCCCCCGTGCCGTCGGCAACAATCAGATATACTTCATAATACTTTGACAAACTTTTACATTCTTTATGGAATATTCTGACATCATAGCGCGGGTGAACTGTTGTAATATGACAAATTTTATTCATCTCTTTTTTTTTCCGGTAAAATTATAAATGCTGACAATATAACAATAAAAAAACCGTGTGTAAGAATAACAGTTAAAAATGCAGAACTTATAAAAGTGAACATATAAAAAATAAATAAACCGAAGTATTTAGGATTTAATTTTAGGGAATTCATAAAAGCAAAAATTATTGAGAAAATAAAAGAATATAAAACAACTCCCCAATATCCGAAATTCATAAAAGAATCGCTTATTAAACCGTTATTCGCACTCATTTTAGGTTTATGAAAATATACATCCGCAATAAGATGAGGCGGATTTACATCAAACTTATAATCAAACAAACCACTAAAAATGCTTTGAGACAAATAAGTATGAGAATTCTTAAAAAAATCAAAATAATATTCGTTTAATAATGACGGTACAAAAAAAACTCGCCTTACAAACATTGATTTAAACATATTATTATTATTCATGAAATAATCAGGAATACTTATAAAAACTAAAAAAAACAAAAGAAATCCCAGAGTTAACTTTATTTTATTATTGTAAGATTTTCCGAAAAAATAATAAAATAATATTACAAACGGAGTAAAATAAACACTTTTATGCCCTGAAACAAGGAAAAGATAAATTAAAACTGCAACGGAAAAAAGAATAAAAATATAATTTTTCCTTGTTTCAGGGCATAAAAGTGTTTATTTTACTCCGTTTGTAATATTATTTTATTATTTTTTCGGAAAATCTTACAATAATAAAATAAAGTTAACTCTGGGATTTCTTTTGTTTTTTT
>CAMZKI010000068.1 GCA_947311125.1 uncultured Chlorobiota bacterium | reverse complement strand
TATTTAATACATCAGATTTTTGAATAATAATATATGCAAGAGCAGAAAAGAAAATAATTAAAAGAAAGAACCTGATATTTGCAGCCTTTTTTTGCTTTTTTGTAATATCCCTGCTGTAATTACTTCGAAATTTCCCTTTAAAATCAGGTTTATATATTCCTTGCTCTATGGCTTCTTTCTTGCTTTTTGCTTTCTTTATTTTTTCTTCCAGAGCCTCTTTACGTTTATCATAATAAACAGGCTTATATGAAAATTTTTTGTATTTCGGGAGTTTTATTATTTGTCTGATGTTCATATCCTCATTTAATAATGCCGAATTTAATTTTTTATTCCATTAAGCCTATATCGTATCTGTTTCCGCAAATTAAAAAATTCAGACCGAAACTGAAATTAACGGTTTTTGTATTTCTTAACATTTCATCCGAAAAGTTGCTTTCATTAACTGCCCAAAGCGGAACGGCAATATTGTCTGTTATCAGGTACATTTGAAAAGGACCTATTTTATATGAAAGTCCCATTCCCATATTATTAGCGGAATAATTCATAATTGAATAGGACAGGGTATAAGACCATGCTTTAAAAAAATTTGTATTCGCAGAGAAAGTGTATGCAGAAATCAAATTTTTATTAAAAAACGAACCTCTGTACAGAAAACCGGCATCAAGCCAATCCGTTATTTTTAAGTTAGCTCCGAGATATATCTTTGAGTTTAAGCTTGATGTATAAGCTGTTTCCTCAATGTCGGGATTAAAAACATTCTGTAATGTGTCAACAATATCACTTAATATTCTTTCCCCCATAGGATCATTCGTTGTCGTGTCATTCAGGTAACTTGCGATATCAACCCCGTCAAATACAAATGTTGCCTGTTGTGTCATTATTTTAGGGCTTGTTTTCCATTTTATAAACCCTAAATCAATTAATGAGGCAGACAGAAGCAGCCTGTTATCTATGTTATATTCTATACCGATATCAATACCTAATCCTGAATTTCCCGGAGATTTAAGAGCCGAGATAAGTTCTGTTCGGCTGTTCAGCATAGTTGTATCTATATCAACTCCCGTAATTTGGTCCGCGGAGTCTGTAAAGTTCCAAGGAATTACAGATGCTGCTTTTATGTCGAAATCTGAATTAAATGTCCATTCATACATTCCGTCTGCAGCGGTATTTGTATACCAGTCAACGTTCATTTTATCAGCTTTAGCATTGAAATAGCCGGAGAGGTACTTTATTTTACCGCCGACATAAAACGTATTATTAAAATTCTTTGAAACCCCGGCATAAATTTCTCTGTGAAGATTTAAACTTTGCTTAAAATCGAAAGACAGGGGAGTTCCGTTTTCTCTGTAATTTCCTCTTCTTATTTCAATTAAGGCTTTAGGATATTGAAAGTATTCCGAAAATTTATAATTTACACCGAAACTTACGTACATATCATTTTTTAGCGATATGCCGAAATTCAGAATTGAAAAATCTGTTTCTAAATTAATGTTATTCCCGTCTTCTAATGCACGTTCAATACCGTTTAAGTCAATCATATAAGAGCCGGGCATATAAGGTCTCGGAATTACGGCATCATTTATCGTAAAACCTGAATGACTGAGATTAAAATCAAAGTTGGGTAAAACAGGAATGTCTATAAAAACTTTGCAGTTTGTCTGTTTTGCAGGATTCATATATGTTGCTTGCGGTAAATGTTGCATCCAGTATGACGTGAGCCTTTGTGAATAAGCTGAAGAATAAATAAAGCCTGTTAATACGGTAATTGCAAATATGTATTTTAAAGATTTCATATAGTATTCTTGTAAAGAGTTAATTGTTACTGGTTTGTTGCTGTTTCAAAGTCTGCCTTAACGGCTATTTGAACTCCCATAGTATAGCTTCCCAATATTTTTATAAACTGTCCCGCTGCAGAATTATATGTGTTAAGTTTGCCGATTATTATCATTTTGGAAGCATGCCTTTGAATAAGGTTTTGTATACGAAGTTGATCCATATTAATTAGAATATCACTTTCGTGCGTTATCGTTACAATACCTTGAGCATCTGTTTCGGCAGATTGTAAGTGCCAGCCTTCGTTTGTTATGTTAATGTGATTAGTATCGGTGAAAACAGAGTCTATAATGTTTCCCGCTTGTCCGGTTGCTGTTGTATCGACAAAATAAATTTGTGAAACTCCGTCAACGGGAAAACCGTTATTAAACTTTATCTTTAAGGTTGCAGATGTTATTCTTTCATCATTAAAAATTGTAAAGTCAAGAGTGTCAGACATAACAATTGTGTCAAGGCGAGCCTCTAACGGAAGGTCTATTTCTACATCAACTTTCATTTGCTCGTTTCCCGTAACACCAAAAGGTAAATTTTGAACCGTATGGCTTCCTGAAGATAAATAGAATGATATGAACTTCGGAATAGGAGCAAATGCATCGTCAAGAATCGGAACCTCTGTTGTGTCGATAACAATATCCGTATGAACGGAAGTTCCCGCAACAGTCGGAGCATCAATTGTAAATTCATTGTAACTTATATGGCTTAATGCCGTTCCGTCTGTTTTATGAAAAGTTAAAGTGTCCATTTTGAAAAAGGTTACAATCGGGATATAATTGTCTATATGAAATGTTATTGACGGATTTTTAAAGTACAGTTTTCCTGTTAAAATATTATCGTAAACTTTCATTTTAGACGTATCCGTTTTGATTGCAAATGTATCGGCCGGAACAGGAAAGCCTGCAGGTGCAGGATAAACAAGTGCCGGATAGATTTCTCTCATTGTCGGAGTGAACATATCCTTGTAATACATTTTTAAATGGACTAAGTCGTTTTCATCTACTTCAGCCCATAATGATGAGTCGTTTGCAGGAATAAAGTCTAATAAAGTAAGTTCGGATTTAATAAGGGGAGCGGCAAAACTTCCTTCAAGATACAGGGAGTCGGTGGTAAGGTTGTCTATCTCTTCTAAGGAGAAATCTTTTCTGCAGGAGTTTATGCTTATAACCAGCACAAACAATAGGGCAGCCGAGATAATTTGCTTTATCTGATTTTTCATTGTATTAAGGTTTTGTTAAAAAAGGTTAATCGCAAAGTTACAAAAAATTATTTAATATGATATTTATATAAATAATTATCTTTATTTCCCGTTATTAAAGAAAATTCCGGATTCTTATCAAAAATTGTTATACTGAACATTCCTGTTCCGGAAAGCGGAAATCCTTTGCATAATTTACCTTTGTTGTTAATTAAATATATGTTTTCCGCAGAGCTTGCTCCTAAACGTATATCATTGTCCCCGAACCTGTAAACCGATACCGGGCTTGTTAAACTTTCATTGTAAGAGTATGAAAATAAACGCTTATTACTAATTCCGTCAAAGACATCAGTTTGGTTCTTATCCGTAAAAATAAATTCAGGAACATTATCTCCGGTTATATCTTTATAAACGAAATTATGCTCTCTTGTGTATGTTTTAATGTCATTTTTTTTGATTTTTCCGTTTTCATATATGAAATATACAGTGCCGGACGGGCTGCTTACGGCAAAATGAGCTTTATCATTAATATTATCTTCAGAAAACCAAATATTTGTTTTTTCGGATATAGGAATTGAAACTTCCGGAGCAACTCTTGTTTCTCCTCTCCTGTTAAGCAGGTATAAGTTGTTTTGGTCTCGAAATACAATGTAATCTTTATCTTCGTTTTTAAAGTGTTGTATTTCTCTTGTTACCTTGCTTTGTGTTTTTTCAAACTTCCAACCTGTTATTTCTTCTCCGTTTTTATCAAAAAGATAAATCGATTTGTTTGCACAAGCAATAAAAATACGGTAGTTGCGTGTTTGTTCATAATCAAATAATGCCAGTCCGTTTGTTGCCTCCGACTTTAACTTAACCGGGTAACCGTCAAGCCAATTTCCTTTTCTGTCTATGCAGTATATTTTATTCTTTGTATTGAAAAGAAGCTGAAGCTTGTTGTTTTCGTAATAGTCAATTTGATATATACCGCTTATTATTTTCCCGTCTAATTGCCTTGTCCACAAAATTTTACCGTTTTTATCAATTAGATATATTTTATTGGCTTTGTCTTGGATAACGATTTCGTTTTCTTCGGTATTATGATTTTTGACAATAAAAGGTTTTGTTGCAACAACGGTGTCAAGTCTTACTTCCCAAACTGTTTCGGAAATTTCTCGGGTTAATGAATTCAATCCTATATCTACGGTTGTATAAATCGGGTAGGAATCAAAAATGTATTGAATTGCAGGGCCTTGCAGTTTTTTAAAAGAAGACAAACTTTTTTCAAATTTATCGGAAACTTTATCTGTTAAAAAAGACTGTATTTTTTCGGAAGACCTGTAAATATCTGTATAAAAAAACAAATTTGATTCATCCGGTAAGGCTTTGATAAATTCGTAATCCGGAGATTTTCTTTTAAATGTTTTATCTTTTTCATAAGCATATATTATTTCTTGCATATCGGAAACAGATTTTCCGAAAACTATAAAGTCGCCGATAATGGTGTAATATTCGGCATTAACACCGTGAAAAAAAGAACCGAAAAATATTTCGGGAATATTGTTTGCCGGAAGTTTTGAAATTGTATATTCTTCGTTTTCTGCGGAATATTTGTAGGTAACTGCAGACTTATCAATATTATTTTTTTCGCAAAACCGGGATATTATTTTTTTAAAAAACTTCGTTGTCTTATTCTTATCAATATAATTAATAAAAACATAGCTGCGGGGATTTTTTCCGTTTTTGTTAATATCTTCTTGCATTAGTGCAATTTCATTGCCCGTTACGGCGTAAAGGTCGGTTTCGTCAGGTTTTATTTTATATGTATTATAAAATTCAGCAAGTTTTACCTGAAAGTTATTAAGTGATTTTATGCGAGCAAGAAAATCTTCATATTTATATTTAAAATCGCTGCCGCTGTTAATGTTTAAAATTAAGAAAGAAGATGTTTTTTCGGGAGGCAGGTTCAGAACTTTATTTTTTCGCGGTTTGGAGCCTTTAAAAACAGAAAGAAACTGCATTTCGGGCTTAAGAATAGTATGTCCCGTAAGTTTAAGATGTTTTCTTTTTAAAGATATGTTAAATGCAGACCAGTATGCCGCATTTTTAAGAACCTGTAAATGTCTTTTAAAATTTCCGTTAAAAGTTTTTCCCGTATTTGAGAAGAATATTTCATAATTTATAAAGAATTGAGCGTCGTCTTGTGCCTCAATGTTTTGATAAAGTTCTTTAAATGCAGCATCTGTTTCCAGCCCGGCACCGCTGTTTATTTTTTTTATTGATTTTTGAATCAGAATTTCGGAACGACTGAGAAGAAAATAGTCTTTATAAAAAGTATAGTATATATTTTCTTTAGAGCTTGCCTGTTTTGTCTGTATAATTTTTGCTCCTCCGTAGGTAAAATTTGAAAACTTCGACTCTGTGTCTGCTTTCATTAAAATTTCTTTTATGATATTTTGTGTTTCTTTATTGTTTTGAGCACCTGTTATCAGCAGAAACTTATTTCTGTTTTGAGCCAAAGGGTGAGCTGAAAAAATAACGCTTTTATGGTTTAAAAACTTCTTAAGTTGCCTGTTTTTATGTAATAATGAATCAATAAACAGGATGTTGTTAAATGTTTCGGAAGTTAAGATATTACCCTGCAAAATACTTTTTAAGTCTTCGTTTTTTGAAACTTTGTTTAAAAAATAAATAAGGTCGTCTGTTTCTATAAAATACGAAACTTTTGTCGGTAAGGCATTTATAACCGGCGGAAGTTTTCGGCTTTTTTTTTCAAGTTTTATTGAAACCGCAACAACAGCGGCAATGGCTAAAACGGAAATTATGATAAGAAACTTATTGTTGAACATAATTTTCTTGATTTTTATTGCCGTAAATATACTTTATTTCATCTAATAAATCTGAAATCTCATCAACATTTGTCGAGGTCAGTAATTTTAGCCGAAGCTCTTTAAAATTTCTCAAACCTTTAAAATAATGAGCAAAATGGCGCCGCATTTCAAAAATTCCTCTTTTATCTTCTTTGTATTTGAGAGACAGAGTAAAATGTGTTTTTGCAATATTAACCTTTTCGGTTATGGCGGGCTCGGGTAAAATTTCTCCGGTTTTAAGATAATGTTTTATTTCTTTAAAAATCCAAGGTTTGCCGATACTCGCTCTTCCTGTCATAATTGCGTCAACCCGATATTTATCGAAAGCATTTTTTGCTGAAATACCGTCTTTTATATCGCCGTTACCGATTATCGGGATGTGTATATCGGGGTTTTCTTTAATTTTTCCGATTAAAGTCCAGTCTGCCGTTCCTTTGTAAAGCTGGCTGCGGGTTCTTCCGTGTACGGTAAGTGCCTTAATACCCGTATCTTGCAGCGGTTTTGCAATTTTGTCGATAACAATGCTGTCGTTGTCCCAACCTAAGCGGGTTTTTACCGTTACCGGAAGTTTTACCGCATCAACAATTGCTTTTGTCATCTTCATCATTTTCGGAATATCTCTCAACATTCCGGCTCCGGCTCCGCGGTTTGCAATTTTTTTAACGGGGCAGCCGTAGTTTATGTCTATCAGGTCGGGTTTGGCGGCTTCGGCTATTTTTGCCGCTTCAACCATTGCATCAATATTGTGCCCGTATATTTGTATTCCCGCAGGGCGTTCGTCTTCGTCAATTTGCAGCTTTTTTAAACTTTTATCGATATTTCTTATTAATGCTTCCGATGCGACAAATTCCGTGTAAAGCAAATCAGCACCGAACATTTTGCAGAGTTTCCGGAAACTTCTGTCCGTAATGTCTTCCATCGGTGCCAAAAGCAAAGGGTATTCGGGTATGTCAATCGTGCCGATTTTCATTTTATCTTACTTGCGAAAAAAGTATTAAACTAATTTTTTGAACAAATTTTTAAAATCAACTTCTTTGTCAATAACTGCCGGCAGTTCTTCAATTTTTATTCTGTCTTGGCTCATCGAATCTCTGTGTCGTAAAGTTACCGTGTTATTTTCAAGTGTTTGGTGGTCAACGGTTATGCAAAACGGTGTTCCGATTGCATCTTGTCTTCTGTATCGTTTGCCGATAGAATCTTTTTCTTCGTATTGGCAGTTAAAATCGTATTTCAGCAGGTTCAAAACTTCGCGTGCTTTTTCCGGCAATCCGTCTTTTTTTACCAAAGGTAATATGGCGGCTTTTACCGGTGCCAATGCGGGCGGAATGTGTAATACGGTTCTTGTTTCACTTTTTCCGTCTTCTTTTTTTATTGTTTCTTCGTCAAATGCGTTTGAAAGAATTGCCAAAAACATCCGGTCAACTCCGATAGAAGTTTCAATAACATAAGGAACGTAAGATTCGTTGGTTTCGGGGTCGAAGTATTGTAATTTTTTGCCGGAAAATTTTTGATGTTGCGATAAATCAAAATCGGTACGGGAGTGAATACCTTCCAATTCTTTAAACCCGAAAGGAAATTTAAACTCGATGTCGGTAGCGGCTTTGGCATAGTGTGCTAAATTTTCGTGGTCGTGAAAGCGGTAATTTTCATCGCCCAAGTCCAAAATTTTATGCCACTGCATACGCAAATTTTTCCAATAATCAAACCATTTGTCTTCTTCGCCGGGGCGGATAAAAAATTGCATTTCCATTTGCTCGAATTCGCGCATACGGAAAATAAATTGCCGGGCAACAATCTCGTTTCGGAATGCTTTTCCGATTTGTGCTATCCCGAAGGGCAGTTTCATACGTCCGGTTTTTTGCACGTTCAGGTAATTTACGAAAATACCTTGTGCTGTTTCCGGGCGAAGGTAAATTTTGTCGGCATCTTCGCTCAACGAACCGAGTTTTGTGTCGAACATAAGATTAAATTGCCGAACATCCGTCCAGTTTTTACTTCCGGAAACGGGGCAAGTTATACCTTCGTCAATAATTATTTGTTTTATTTCGGCAAGATTTCCTTCTTCCGTTGCTTTTTTAAAACGACTTAAAATTTCGTCAATCTTTTTTTGTCTGTCAAGAACTCTTTGGTTTGTTTCTCTGAATTGTTTTTCGTCAAAACTGTCGCCGAAACGTTTTCTTGCTTTTTCAACGTCTTTATTAATTTTCGCATTTATTTTTTCTATATGGTCTTCTATTAAAACATCGGCACGGTATCTTTTTTTGGAATCTTTGTTGTCAATAAGCGGGTCGTTAAAAGCCCCTACGTGTCCGGAAGCTTTCCAGACCGTAGGGTGCATAAAAATTGCCGAGTCTATTCCTACGATATTTTCGTGCAACTTCACCATAGAATCTTTCCAGTAGCGTTTTATATTTTCTTTCAGTTCGGAACCGTTTTGTCCGTAGTCGTAAACGGCACTTAATCCGTCATAAATTTCGCTTGACTGAAAAACAAAGCCGTATTCTTTTGCGTGAGCAATAACCTTTTTAAATCTGTCTGTATCTGCCATTTTATTTATTGAGATAATTGATATTATATTAAATTTGCAACAAAATTAATAAAATGGCAGATACAGACAGATTTAAAAAGGTTATTGCTCACGCAAAAGAATACGGCTTTGTTTTTCAGTCAAGCGAAATTTATG
>CAMZKI010000067.1 GCA_947311125.1 uncultured Chlorobiota bacterium | reverse complement strand
CTGTATTTTCTGTAACAAAAACTTTTCAACTTTTTTAGTCGTATTTAAATTCTTCTTAAGCTACCTTTTCTCCTGCTCCGAATAAAATATTTTTAACTGCTTTCCCGGTTGTCCGCCTAATGCCGAACATATCTGGAAAGCAGTTAAAAATATTTTATTCGGAGCAGGAGAAAAGGTAGCTTACGAAGAATTTAAATACGACTAAAAAAGTTGAAAAGTTTTTGTTACAGAAAATACAGAAACTTTATAAACTTTTTACTTTATAACCTTTTAACTAAAAAAAATGAGCAAAAAAATAGTAATAGATCCCGTAACCCGAGTCGAAGGGCACGGAAAGGTTACCATACAATTAGACGACAAAGGAAACGTTAAAGATTCCAAATTTCATATTGTGGAGTTTAGAGGCTTTGAAAAATTTATCCAAGGACATCCGTACTGGCAAGCACCGTTAATTGTTCAGCGTTTATGCGGAATTTGTCCCGTAAGCCACCACTTAGCTGCCGCAAAGGCCATTGACCAAATCGTAGGAATTGAACCTGAAGACCTATCGCCTACAGCAACAAAAATAAGAAAACTATTGCATTACGGGCAGGTATTTCAATCCCACTCATTACATTTCTTTTATCTTGCCGCTCCCGATTTGCTTTTCGGTGTTGATGCCGACCCTGCAATCAGAAACGTTGTAGGTGTAGCTCAAGAGCATCCCGAATTAGCAAAAAAAGGAATTTTAATGAGAAAATTCGGACAAGAAATTATAAAAGCCACAGCCGGTAAAAAAATTCACGGTATTGCCGCAGTTCCCGGGGGCGTTCATAAAAATCTTCGCCGAAACGAAATAGACTATTTCCTTGACGGAAAAGAAATTCCCTCCGTTGACACGATGATTGAGTGGTGCCTCGAAGTAATTGATTTTATGAAAGGATACCACAAAGAACATGCTGCATGGTTAGATACTTTTGCTGCCTTCCCGTCGGGACATCTCGGCTTGGTGTCAAAAGACGGAAACGGAATGTTAGATATGTATGACGGCAGACTTAGAGCAATCGACAGCGACGGAAATATTACTCTTAACGACATACCGGACTTTGAGTATTATAAATATTTTAACGAAGATGTTGAACGTTGGTCGTATCTGAAATTTCCTTATATCAAACATCTCGGAAGAGAAAACGGATGGAACCGCGTAGGACCGCTCGGAAGATTGAATGTTTGCAGCTCGATACCGACACCGCTTGCCGAAAAAGAGCGAAAAGAATTTAAGGCATATACCGACGGGAAACCTAATAATATGACGATGCACACTCATTTAGCCCGATTAATAGAGACTTTGCATGCAGCAGAAATGATGAAAGAACTTCTTCATGATGAAGATATTACGGGTGACGAATTAGTTCGTGAAGGTGTAAGAAGAAATGAGGGTATAGGTGTTATTGAAGCCCCGCGAGGAACCTTAATTCATCATTATAAAATTGATGACACAGGTAAAATCACTAAATGTAACCTAATTGTTTCAACAACGCATAATAACGACCCGATGAATAAAGCCGTCGGCTGGGTGGCACAAAATGTAATTGATAAAAAAGAAGAAATATCCGAAGGAATGCTTAACCAAGTAGAAGTTGCAATCAGAGCATATGATCCTTGTTTAAGCTGTGCAACGCATGCAATGGGAAAAATGCCGTTGCAATTGTCAATTTTTAACGATAAAGGCGAACTGATTGATGAAAAATTCAAATCATAAAAACACTGTAATTTTCGGTATAGGAAACTCAGCCCGACAAGATGACGGTTTGGGCTGGGCTTTCTTGGATGAACTTCAAAAAAATAAAAAAATTAATGCAGAATTTCATTACTGTTATCAATTAAATATTGAAGATGCAGAAACGGTTGCGGCAGCAGAAAAAGTTATTTTTGCAGATGCGTATGCAGGAAATGATTTGGATGAAGGGTGCAAAATAGAAAAATGCAAGACCGACGGAGAAATCTCATATACAACACATGCTCTTGACCCTCAAGCCGTTCTTGCTCTATCTGAAAATGTTTACGGAAAAAAACCGGAGGCTTATATAATTAAAATAAAAGGATACAAGTGGGAACTAAAGGAAGGCATAAGTCGGTCGGCAAAAAGAAACTTATCAGAAGCTGTAAACTGTATTTTTGAAATTTTATGATAATTATTTTTTTAGTCTGTTTTTTAAAGCCCGTAAAAATTTTGCGGGTTTTTTATTAATAAAAAAATACTTAAATTTGACAAATATGTTTAATTTAAAATGTAAAAATCTTTTTTTGCATGAAAATAACTTATAAAATAGATAAGAAAAAAAAGATAGTTACAGAAACTTGGCCCGAAAAAGTAACCATAGAAGATTACAAAGACGTAAAACTGCGAGAGTTTTCCGATCCGGATTTCAGCACAGAATATGACGTAATCACTGATATCAGAAATGTAAATATGGAATTTAATGAAGATATCATAGAACAAATAGTCGATTTTATGAAAAAGAACTCCGATAAAATGAAAAACCGAAAAAGTGCAATAATTGCAGATTCTCCCCAAAATGTAGCAAAATCTCTTTTTTTCGGACAAAAAGCCCGAAACTTAAATGTAAAAATAAGTGTTTTTTCCTCTCCGGATGCTGCACTTAAATGGATTAAAGAAAACTGGTAAAAAAACACAAATATGAAAAGCTCTTTTAAAATTGACGAAAAAAAGAACATAATTTTTGAAAATTTGTCTTCAGATATTACGACAGAAGACTATATAAAGTTAAAACACGATGAATTTCACCATAAAAAATTTAACAGAAACCATAACTTGATTTCAGATTTCAGAAAATGTGAAAAAATCTTGAGTCCTGAAGATTTACAGGATATGATAAATATATTTAAAGAAAACAAAGGAAAAGTAAACAGAAAAAAAAGTGCGTTAATCTTTTCTGACCTAAATCGGATTAAAAAAATAAACTCGCAAAGTATTAACTCTCAGGAAATAAAAGTTTTTAACAGTATTGAAGAAGCTCTAAACTGGGCTTTAAAGTAAGAAACTAACAGATTCTCGGCAATTGCTCTCCCGATATCATATCTACGATGCGAGTTGTTCCGACAGATGTTTTAATTCTTACAATTTTGTCATCAGAGTCGGTAACTTCGCCGATAATTGCAGCATCTTTTCCGAATTCATTTTTTTGCATTGTTTCAAGAACCTTTTCCGCATCTTCTTCGGCAACAAAAACAAGCAATTTTCCTTCATTGGCAACATAGAGAGGGTCAAGTCCGAGTATCTCGCAAACGCCTTTTACATCCTCCTTAACGGGAATTTCATTTTCATACAGCATAATTCCATTGCCTGATGATGCGGCAATTTCGTTAAGTGTGCTTGCCAAGCCGCCTCGCGTAGGGTCACGAAGAACATTTATTTTGTCTGAAACATTCAAAATTTCTCGGACAAGGTGATTTAAAGGTGCTGTATCGCTTACTATTTCTGTTTCAAATTCTAAGCCTGCTCTGAGAGACATAATACAAATACCGTGATCTGCAATTGTTCCGCTGATGATAATTTTATCTCCTGATTTACAGTTCTCAGGGGAAATATTAATTCCGTCTTTGACAAACCCGACTCCGGACGTGTTTATAAAAATTTTATCACCTTTTCCTTTTTCAACAACCTTGGTATCGCCGGTTACGATTTGAACTCCTGCTTTATCTGCAGCAAGTTTTATTGACTTAACAACTTTTTGTAAATCATTTATTGAAAAACCTTCTTCAAGAATAAATCCGAGAGAAAGATATTTCGGCACGGCACCGCAACAGGCTAAATCATTTACGGTTCCGTAAACTGCCAGTTCTCCTATATTTCCGCCGGGAAAAAAGACAGGCTGAACAACAAACGAATCGGTAGAAAAAGCCATTTTTCCTTTTTTGGTTTGAAAAACGGCACCGTCGTGCATTTTATTCAGATATTCGTTGTCAAATTCCGAAAAAAACACTTCCTGAATTAATTTATTTGATAACAACCCTCCACCGCCGTGTGCAAGCATAATTTTATCGTATTTGTTAATCGGAGACGGACACGACGGGTCGAAATTCAGTTTTTTTTCATTCATTTTTTATAAACTTTAAGGGCTTCTTCAAGAATTTTAACTGAATTTTTCAGGTCTTCAACTTTTAAAACATAAGCCAAGCGAACTTGATTTTTTCCGGCATCCGGTGTAGAATAAAAACCTTGTGCCGGAGCAAGCATAACAGTTTCACCCTTATAATCAAAGTCTTTTAAAAGCCAAATACAAAAATCTTCGGCATCTTCAATCGGCAAACTGATAACCGCATAAAAAGAACCTTTTGGCATAGGAGCAAAAACTCCGTCAATTTTATTTAAAGCATTGATTACATAGTTTCGGCGTTCAATGTATTCGTTGTAAACTTCGTCAAAGTATTCGTCTCCGACTTTCAATGATGCTTCGGCGGCAATTTGCCCGAACAAAGGCGGGCTGAGCCTGGCTTGTCCGTATTTTAATGCTGTTGATATAAGCTCTTTATTCCGACTTACTAAAGCACCTATTCTTACACCACATTCGCTGTACCGTTTTGAAACAGAATCGAATAAAACAGCATTTTTTTCCAAGCCTTCCATTTGCATAACTGAAAAATGCTCTTCACCGTCATAACAAAACTCTCGATAAACCTCATCCGCAAAAAGGTATAAATCGTGTTTTAAAACCAATTGACTAAGTTGCATAAGTTCTTCTTTTGAATACAGATAACCCGTAGGATTATTAGGATTGCATACCAAAATCGCCTTTGTTTTCGGGGTTATAAGCTCTTCAAAATCTGAAATCGGAGGCAAAGCAAAGCCGTTTTCGATATAAGATGTGACAGGAACAATTTTTACTCCGGCTTGAACGGCGAAACCGTTGTAATTAGTGTAAAAAGGTTCCGGGATAATAACCTCATCGCCGGGATTCATTGTTGCCAGAAAAGCAAAAATGATAGCTTCAGAACCGCCGGTAGTTATTAATATATCTTCATAAGAAATATTAATTCCGACTTTTTTATAATATTCGGACAATCCTTTTCTGTAACTTTCATTGCCTGCGGAATGCGAATATTCGGCAGTTTTTACGTTAAAATTTTTCAGAGCTTTAAAAGCAACTTCCGGAGTTTTTATATCCGGCTGTCCGATATTTAAATGATAAACTTTTATTCCTCTTTGTTTTGCATTTTCGGCATAAGGAACTAATTTTCTGATTGGTGAAGCGGGCATTTTAAATCCGCGTTCGGATAATTGAGGCATAATTTCTGTTTATTATAATTTAATTTTTATTATTCGTTTCGGGTTACTTCTCCTTTAATATGAAGTTTTACCGGCGAATTTTTTGCATTTGAATATACGGTAATTGTTTTTGTAAAAACACCTATTCGTTTTGTATCATATTTTACGCTGATTTTCCCAGTCTCGCCCTTTTTTATCGGTTTTTCGGGATACGTGGGAACCGTGCAGCCGCATGATGATTTTACGTTTGTAATGATTAAAGGATCTTTTCCTGTGTTTTTAAAAACAAATTCGTGAGTTCCGTCACTGTTTTCCGCAATTTTCCCGAAATCAAAAGTTAAGTCTTCTTTAAAAGTCATTTCTGCATTACTTACATTTTCTCCGTTTTGTGAGCACGCTGCCGTAAACAGAAGCAGAACGGCAAAAGTCAGGTTGAATATTTTTTTCATTTTACTTAGTTTAAAATTAATAAAGATAAAAGTATTAAGTATGAAAACTTTAAATATTATTATGATTAAACTTCATTATATCTGAAACATGTAATTTCATGGTCATTAACCATTCCGGCTGCTTGCATAAATGCGTAACATATTGTTGCTCCGACAAATTTAAAACCTCTTTTTTTCAAATCTTTGCTCATTTCTTCAGACTCTTTACTCGTTGCCGGAATTTCATGCCAAGTTTTAAACGAATTTTTAATTGTTTTATGATTTACAAACTTCCAAATATACTTGTCAAAAGTTCCGAACTCTTTTTGAATCTTTATGAACTCTTTTGCATTATTTATTGCAGCGTCTATTTTAAGCTTGTTTCTTATAATACCTTTATCTCTCAATAAATTTTGCACTTTTTCTTCATCATAAGTTGCTATTTTCAGGTAGTCAAAATTATCGAATGCTTTTTTAAAGCTTTCTCTTTTCTTTAAAACGGTTACCCAATTTAATCCTGCCTGAAAACTGTCAAGTAACAAAAACTCAAATAATTTTCTGTCATTATGCAGGGGGATACCCCATTCTTCATCGTGATATTTGATGCTAAACGGATTATTATTTACCCAAGAGCAGCGTTTTTTCATAGCTTTTGATAAAAACAGGCAACAAACTTACTAAAAAAAAGAAGAAAAAAATATGATAAAAAACAGTCGGAAAAGAAAATAAAAAGGGGCAAGCTGCTCATATCGCGTCGCTGCGACCTCCGTACCCTTGCTTCCGTCAAGACCTGGGGGATTGGGAGGGAGCTGACCGTATGAGACTTACCCCGCTGCAAATATATAAACTTTTTTTATTTGCAAAAGCAAAAGAATTAAGATATTAAATTTTGATTTTCATATGTCGTTTTTCTTTTATTACAACTTGAGAGTTAATCCGCAACAGATAATGCTGTCAGTGCAAAAATAATCCGCAAATAATTTTGATATGATATAAAAAAACAGTTTATTTGCACTGTTAAACAAAATTAGTCAGATAGAACAAAAAAGAGGGCTGTTATGCCGATAGAAGATACAAGAGATAAAATAATAAGTGTTGCAACCAAACTTTTTAGTCGGTTTGGATTTCATAAAACTTCAATGGACGAGAT
>CAMZKI010000066.1 GCA_947311125.1 uncultured Chlorobiota bacterium | reverse complement strand
TTTACAGGCAATAAATAAAACAATGTAAGTTTTTCAGTAAATAGCTTATATGCTTTAATTCCAAAAATATTCACACATACTGAAAAATATCTCTGTTTTTTATTTAATTAAGCAAAGTATTGAATATAAAATTTTATTTTTGCGTAAAATTATCATATTCATATTAAAAAGACAATAAAATGGCATACAATTTAAGAAACAGAAATTTCCTTAAACTTCTGGATTTCAGTCCTAAAGAAATTAATTTTTTATTGAAACTTTCAATGGATTTAAAAGCGGCAAAATATGCCGGCACAGAACAACAAAAATTAAAAGGCAAAAATATTGCTCTTATTTTTGAAAAGGCTTCTACCAGAACCCGTTGTGCTTTTGAAGTTGCAGCACACGACCAAGGTGCAAACGTAACTTATCTCGGACCTTCAGGCTCGCAAATAGGTAAAAAAGAAAGCATGAAAGATACGGCTCGTGTTCTCGGAAGGATGTATGACGGTATTGAATACAGAGGGTTTGCGCAAGCAACGGTTGAAGATTTAGGAAAATATTCGGGTGTTCCTGTTTGGAACGGTCTTACAAATGAATTTCATCCGACACAAATTCTTGCCGATTTTATGACTATGCTTGAACACAGTGATAAACCTCTAAATAAGATAAAATTTGCTTATTTGGGCGATGCCCGAAACAATATGGGAAATTCGCTGATGGTCGGCGGTGTAAAAATGGGCATGGATGTCCGTTTGGTTGCTCCGAAATCGGTTCAGCCCGAAGAAGAATTAATTGCACAATGCAAAGAAATTGCAAAAGAAACAGGAGCAAAAATTACCATAACCGATAATGTTGCGGAAGGCGTAAAAGATGCTGATTTTCTTTATACCGATGTGTGGGTGTCAATGGGAGAGCCGGAGGAAGTCTGGAAAGAAAGAATAGAACTTCTGAAACCCTATCAGGTTAATTCAGAAGTAATAAAAATGACAGGAAATCCGAAAGTTAAATTTATGCACTGTTTACCGGCATTCCATAACAGAGAAACTGTAATAGGCGAAGAGATATACCAAAAATACGGGCTTGACGGAATGGAAGTTACCGAAGATGTTTTTGAATCGGAAGCATCAATCGTATTTGACGAAGCCGAAAACCGTTTGCATACCATAAAAGCTGTTATGGTTGCGACATTGGGCTGCTGATGCAACAAATAAATTTACTGAAACCTTATTTGCAGAACCGTACTTAATATTGACAGTCAGGGCGTGAATTGTCTTAAACAAGTGAGAATTATTTGCTGTAACTGTCTGCTTGTTAGTATATTCACGCCCTGACTTGCAGGTTTTAGGAAAAATATGCTTCTTAAACAGTCTTCTTTTTTTATACATAAATTTAATCGTATTTTTACCGGAAATTTTTAAATGTAAAATATAATTCACATTCCGATTTTCATACTTGTATTTACCTTATTCCTCAATAACTGTAAATCTGACGATATTAAAAAAACAAAACCGGAAAAAGACAGTATTTCCTTAATTACTTATGCTCCGGACTGGTCAAGAAAAGCAGTTTGGTATCAGATTTTTCCGGAAAGATTCAGAAACGGAGATACGACAAATGACCCGACAAAAGAAGATATTTTCGGTACCTATCCGGATGAAATTCCGGAACATTGGACAACTACGCCTTGGGAAAGCGATTGGTATAAAAAAGATTTATGGTTTAAAGAATCGCACTTGCAGAATACTTGGGACAAACTGCAACTTCGCAGATACGGCGGTGATTTACAGGGTATTATTGACAATCTGGACTATATTCAGGAGTTAGGCATAACAGCAATCTACTTTAATCCGCTGAATGATGCTCCGTCTCTGCATAAATACGACCCTCGTTCCTGGCGGCATATTGATGTTAATTTCGGACCGAATCCGGAAAAAGATAAACAAATTATTGCTTCCGAGGACCCCGCAAATCCGGATACATGGAAGTTTACAACGGCAGACTCTCTTTTTCTGAAATTAATAAAAGAATTACACAGCAGAAATATAAAATTGGTTATGGATTACTCGTGGAATCATACCGGCAGTGAGTTTTGGGCATTTAAAGATGTTAAAAAGAACGGTAAAAAGTCAAAATATGCCGATTGGTATGAAATAAAATCGTGGGATAATCCGAATACACCTGAAAATGAATTTGCTTATGACGGCTGGGCAGGAGTGAAGTATCTTCCTGAAATTAAAAAAGACCTGACAAGTGCTCCGGGCGAACTTCCGAGACAGGGAAATTTGCACAGCGAAGCTGTAAAACAACACATTTTTAATGTTGCGAGACGCTGGCTTGACCCCAATAATGACGGAAATCCGGAAGACGGTATCAACGGTTTCAGGTTAGATGTTGCGGAGAAATTGCCGTTAGGTTTTTTGCGTGATTTCAGAAAAGAAGTAAGAAAAATAAATCCGGAAGCATTAATTATAGGTGAAATTTGGTGGAAAAAATGGCCGGAAGAGCTTATGGCTCCTAACGCATATTTACAAGGAGATGTTTTCGACTGTATTATGAATTATCGCTGGTATCGTCCTGCAAGGCATTTTTTTGCCGATGCCCCGGATGCAATGAAACCGTCAGAATTTGTAAGGATTCTGAAGGAAAAAATGCAGGGGATTGAAGCTCCGAGATTACAGGCTATGATGAATTTGGTCGACAGCCACGATTCTCCGAGAGTTTCTACTTCGCTTTATAATAACGGTAAATATAAATTTCAGGCAAAACCTACGGAAGATCCCGATTATAAGATTGATAAACCGGATGCACACACTCGTAAAATTCAAAAAATGCTGTTGATTCATCAGTTTACTTATGTGGGTTCGCCGCATATTTTTTACGGTGATGAAGTAGGGATGTGGGGTGCCGATGACCCTGACTGTCGAAAGCCTATGGTTTGGAGCAATATAAAATACGAAGATGAAACGCACCATCCTTTCGGAAAGAAACGTAAAACTGATAAAGTTGAGCAAGATACAAGTTTGCTGAGCTTTTATAAAAAATTAATAAGTATAAGAAAAGAAAATCCTGTATTAATGTTCGGAAATATTGATTTTATTCTTGCAGACGATAAAAATAATACACTTGCTTACAGCAGGGTATATAAAAATGATGAGATTGTAGTTATCTTCAATAAATCAAAGGAAAATAAAGACATTTATGTGAGAACAAAATATAACGGACTTTATACTGATTTACAGAATGAAAATATGCAAATTATGTCAGTCGGGAAAAAATTAAAATTTACTCTTTCCGGAGAAACTGCCGTAATTTTGAAGTTTGTGCAGTAAAATTTTAAGGAAAATTTTTTAAACCGGAATCAAGAAACTTTCATTTTTTTGATATTTGCTTTTTCAAGTTTTGATTTAGCATATTTTAAATCCACCGTAAATTTTCGGATTTTTTTAGACGGAAGTTCAAACATAGCGTCTGTCATTATAATTTCACAAATTGAGCGTAAACCTCTGGCTCCTATTTTATATTCAACAGCTTTGTCCACAATGTATTCCAGCACGTTATCATTAATGTGCAAGTCAATATTGTCTATTTTAAACAGTTTTGTGTATTGTTTTATTATTGAATTTTTAGGTTCTGTAAGAATTGCTCTTAAAGCTTTTCTGTCTAAGGGGTTAAGATGTGTAATAACCGGCATGCGACCTATAATTTCGGGTATCAGACCGAAAGATTTTAAATCTTGCGGAGAAACGTATTGCAAAAAGTTTTCCTCATCGATTTTTTCCTTATCTGTTTTATCAAATCCTACTACCTGAGTATTAAGTCTTCTTGCAATTTTCTTTTCTATTCCGTCAAAAGCTCCTCCGGCAATAAAAAGTATGTTTTTTGTATTTACGGGAATTAATTTTTGTTCGGGATGCTTTCTGCCTCCTTGCGGCGGAACATTAACAACTGAGCCTTCGAGAAGTTTCAGAAGTCCTTGTTGAACTCCTTCTCCGGATACATCTCTTGTTATTGAAGGATTATCGCTTTTTCGTGCTATTTTGTCAATTTCATCTATAAATACAATGCCTTGCTCTGCTTTTTCTACGTTATAATCAGCTGCCTGCAAAAGTCTTGTCAGTAAACTTTCAATGTCTTCGCCTACATATCCTGCTTCTGTTAAAACGGTTGCATCAACAATGGTAAACGGAACGTGCAGCATTTTAGCAATGGTTTTTGCGAGAAGTGTTTTTCCGGTTCCCGTTTCTCCTACCATTATTATATTTGATTTGTCTATTTCAATTTCGTCATCATCAATGTTTTGGACAGAAAGTCTTTTATAATGATTGTAAACTGCAACGGATAATACTTTTTTTGCATGTTCTTGTCCGATTACGTATTGATCCAAAAATTCTTTTATTTCAACGGGTTTTTTTAGTGTTACTTTGTTAAAATCAAATTTATTGGTTTCCTTTTCAATAAGTTTTTCTTCTTTTATAATATCATATGCTCTTGCAGAACATTCATCGCAGATAAACCCGCTTAAACCGGAAATTAAAAGATTAACTTCAGAGCGCTTGCGATTGCAAAAAGAACATTTATCCATTTTATATTTATTTTTTTATTATAGCAAAGACGCCTTTTAAGACGTCTTTACGTTTTTCTAATTTTGCCTTACTTACAGTTGCCGTCATACTAATTTTCATTTACAAGAACACGGTCAATCATTCCGTATTCTTTAGCTTCTTCTGACTTCATCCAATAGTCTCTGTCAGAGTCTTTTTCTATTCTTTTAAATGTTTTTCCGGTATGTAAAGCTAATATTTCGTATAATTCGTCTTTTAGTTTTTTTATTTCTTTAAACGTTATTTCAATATCTGAAACTTGTCCTTGTGCACCGCCCATAGGTTGATGTATCATTATTCTTGAGTGTTTTAATGCTGCACGCTTGCCTTTTGCTCCGGCAGCAAGTAAAACAGCACCCATAGAAGCAGCAATTCCCGTACAGGTAGTCGCTACATCCGGAGTTATATACTGCATAGTGTCATATATTCCTAAGCCCGCATATACACCTCCGCCCGGCGAATTTATATATATTTGAACATCTTTTGACGGGTCGGATGATTCTAAAAATAAAAGTTGTGCCTGAATTATATTTGCAACATAGTCATCAATAGGTAAACCGAGAAATATGATTCTGTCCATCATTAATCTTGAAAAAACGTCCATTTGTGCAATATTCAATTGGCGTTCTTCGATAATAGTAGGAGAAATATAACTGCTTTGAATTGCTTGATAGTATTTATGCAGATTCAAACTGCTTATTCCTTTGTGCTTAGTTGCGTATTTATTAAATTCTTTGATATTCATTACTTTTGTAATTTATTATTTTTGTTCGTAAAGTTTCTTAAAGTCGTCCAAAGATACTTCTTTTTCTTGTATTTTTACGTTTTCTTTTATGTAATTTACAACCTTATTTTCAATTACTTTTTCGGCAAAACGATTTCTGTCTTCTTGTTTTTCAAGATTTTTATTAATAAAATCCTGCATATGTTCATCGCTTATTGAACCTAAGGGCAGTCCGTACTGCAAAAATTGTGCTTCGGTAAATTTCTTTGATTCTTCACGGAGTTCTTCTTCCGAAACTTTAAAATCCTGATAGGTTGCTATCTTATTTTTAATTAACTGCCATTGAGTATCTTTACTGAAAACAGGGTATTCTTTTTCAAGAATGTCATCGGTAAGTTTTTGTTCTTTGTCTGTTGCTTTAAGCCATTTTTTTAAAAATTCATCGGGTAACTGAACTTTTGCACTTTCGGTTAAGATGTCTTTTACGTCAACAGCAAACCGGAATTCTGATTCTTCGGCATAAACTTTGGCAATTTCTTCTTTGATTTTATTTCTGTATTCGTCTTCCGATTTTACGGTGTCTTTTCCGTAAACTTTATCAAATAATTCCGTGTTAATTTCAGCAGGTGTATATGTAGTTATTTCTGTTATGTAAAAATTAAAATACGGGTCGATGTTGTCAATTTCCGAAGTTTCGATTTTTAATATTCCGGCTATTTCCGTATTGTTCGGAAATGCTTTTTTTATATCAAAATTAACAACCTCGTTTAATTTTGCACCTAAAAATTTTTCTTTTTCTTTTTCGTCTTTAATAATGTCAACTGCAATTACCGTATCGGCGGAAAAAATGCCGTCGGTAATAACATTTCCGTTTTTATCTGTTTGCGTAATATCACCTTTAAGGTATGAGTTTTCCTTTACTTCTTTGCTCTTTTCGGCTTTTGCAAATTGATTTTGGTGCCGTTTTATTTCATCTTCAATAATTTTATCATCAATTTTAATTTTATAATACGGAACTTTTATTTTATCGCTTATTTCTATGTCAATTTCGGGAGCTAATCCTATTTCGAATAAAAACTCATGTTCATTCTCATTTTCTATATCTATGGGTTTTTGTTCGTCTGAAGGTAAAGGCTGGCCGAGAATATCTAATTTTTCGTCAATCAGATATTTTGTCAGATTATCAGAAACCATTTTGTCAAGCTCTTGCATAATAATTTGGTTTCCGGCTAATTTTTTTATTAAACCCATAGGAGCTTTACCCGGTCTGAAGCCTTTTATTTGAGCAGTTTTTCTGTATGCTTTAAGTTCTTTTTCAACTGCAGGAGCATAATCTTCTGCCGATATTTTTAATGAAATTACGGCTGTTAAGTCGTTTTTGTTTGTTTTTGTAATCTCCATTTGATTTCTTGATTTAAAAAAATAAATTAAAAAACCGCCTGCATTAAGAACAAGCGGTTTGTGCGGATGAAGGGACTCGAACCCCCACGCCTTGCGGCACAAGATCCTAAGTCTAGCGCGTCTGCCAATTTCGCCACATCCGCTTTTTGTGCGTGCAAAATTAAGTTAATTTTTATTTAAAAAAAAATATATATCCGTTTTTTTATTTGATAATTTGAGGATGACAAAGATACTATAAATTAGCCGGTTATTTTTCGGAAAAAGTATTTAATAATTTTCTGAAAACGTCAAATATTAATGTTAAATAGATAATTATTGAAGTAAACCAAATAAACAAAATATTAAAAAATA
>CAMZKI010000065.1 GCA_947311125.1 uncultured Chlorobiota bacterium | reverse complement strand
ATACAAAAGAGATATTTGATTTAAAAAATCAAAAGCACGATACTTTTTATGTCTCTGAAACAGGAAGGTTTGACGACCGCTTTATTTTGCACTTTAACTTGAACCATGCACCTTATAAGTTAAAACAGTTCCTGCGTCATCATCTGCAAATGCATCTTTCGGGATATTAAAATAAAAACCTTCATCAGCATATACAAACCTATTTTCAAGAGGCTCGTTTATATAAGGTGCATGGTTCAAGTTAAAGTGCAAAATAAAGCGGTCGTCAAACCTTCCTGTTTCAGAGACATAAAAAGTATCGTGCTTTTGATTTTTTAAATCAAATATCTCTTTTGTATATGTATCTTCTAAATAAAGTCCTACGGTATCCGGAAAATATTCAATTAAACCGGCAGTTATAATGTAGGAGCCTGTTATTCCTGCATTAAATCCTAACGGAACAGAAACAGGCTTGTCTTTTGCAACAAGAGGTATGCCTTGAAAAACAAAGTTTTCCGTTCCTATTTTTGAGTAAAAGGCAAAAATTTCATTTCCCTCCATTTTATATCCGTCATATTTAGGGTCTCTGCCTAATGTTGCATCACTAATCATTCCGATTACTGCTTCATTGTAAAAACCGTTTGGGTTTTTCATTCTCAGCTTAATTTTCGGAACCTCAGAAACTGTTTTATCGGAAGATTTAAAATAGTAACTGTTTTCTGTTTCTCTCATTGAGTTAGTAAAGTTTATAGGAGTTCCCGTAACATCCGTTGATGTTCTGTGAACAAAAAATGCTTGTCCTAAACTGACGTACTTATCCGGTATTACGGTTCCTGACCCAGTACCTGTCGCTCCGCCTAATGTTGGGTTATACGAAGCATAGTCAGAGCCTTCTAAGTCAAAACCTGTTTGTCCGTTTTCATCCCAAAAATATAAGGTTCCGTCAATAACAGAAGAGTTTGCGGAAATGAAATTGTCAGCATTTAACCCCGAAGGAAACGGGTTTCCTATTAGGTTCCATCCTCTGTGAGGTCCGGCACCCGTAGGTGCATATGTATCATCTTGATTTGTTACGGTATAAGAGAAGTTTCCGGTGTTCAGGGTTATTCCCGTTCCGGTAAATTGAACGGTGTCGGAACACTGACCTGCATATGTATAGTAAGCATAACCGTTTCCGGAAATAAGCGGGTCGTTGTTTTGAGTGTAATACCAGGGCCATTCCCAACCGTCAAACCAGTCAATGTCACTGTCATTGTCATAATCGGTTGAAAAAGCCTCATTATAATCCAGCACATTTCCGTTATAGTTAACTCCGCAAACATTTTCCGTAAGGACTTTATTAGTAGCACCGGAAACCGGTGTTGACAGATAATGCCATGCATCCGGGGTTATGTATCTGTCAATGAAAATATTTCCGTCAATTATAACCTGATTTAAGCCTGTCGTATTAAGGTCAACAAAAGAGCCGGTCCCCGAAACATCGGATTGAATATAAAAATCACCGTAAACGTGTAAACCGTATGTATCATTTATCGTAACAGATGCTCTGGGTTCAATCAGCAAATCTTCACATACAGTTCCTGTAACATCTATTATCGGAAAAAATCCTCCCTTAGGTGTTGTCGGAATAATTGCTTCTATTGTTGATGTGGGTACGGCAACAGACCAATTTTCGGCAATTGTCCAGTCTGTGTTTGACCCAGGTCCGGAAATATCATCACCTTCCCAAAAATTACCTACGGTTACGAGAAACGGTTCTTCGTTAGAACATCCGTGAGAATCTGTAACTATTACGCTCATATCAGAATACCCGTATTGATTAAGAGAAGGAATAATATCTAAAGTTTTATTCGGAGCTGTTCCCCCGAAAATTATATTATTTACATAATCAACAGGAATTAATACCGTATTTGAAGATGTTGCAGTATAGGATGTTATATCACTTAAACCGTCGCCGTCATCAACAGTAAAACTTATTACCGGTATTGTATGTGAGTTTCGCGGTATATACTGATCGTCAATTTCTGAAATTGTCGGAGCATAAAAATTCCTTACGGCAACTACCGCATTATCGGCATTATTACTGTAATCGCTGTCTTTTTGGCTTGAAGCAAGCGTATTAGCATAAGTAGTTACACTTGTATTTCCTGCTAAATCAGGCTGAACAGTTCCCGTAAAAGTAAGGCGTGCGGTGTCGCCGTTTGCAATATAAGGGACTCTCCAATAGCCTGATTTTTGATTATATGTAGATCCGTCTTGTGCCGAATAATCCAAAGGATCAAAACCCAGAGGCAGTTGTGCGTTAACAGTAACATTATAAGCGTCATCAGGCCCGTGATTAACAACTTCAACAGTATATTCAACATCATTATATACACAAACAGTCGTTTCATTCGGAACAATAATCACTTCAAGGTCAGCTGTTTGTGCTGGTGTTTGTCCGTATACCATGACACGATGCATTCCGCTGCCGGTTCCATGTGTTCCGTTAACATAAAGCCTTCCGTTTAAGTCAAAACATATACTGTAAGGGTAATACATATTTCTTGCATCGGGAGAGCCTGTAACATCAAATCCGTCGTTAAATTCCGGGTCTGTTTCAAAGTAAGGCTGTCCGAGGACATAATCTGCGGAGGCACCGTTATATGCAGGTACTCTGTTATACAGCATTACTCTGCTGTTTCCGAAATCGGCAATTGCCAACTTTCCTTCAACGGAGCATGTTACACTCGGCTGATTAAATTCACTTTTAGTTGTTCCTGCTGTTTTTTGTGCAAAAACAGTATTTCCGATAACAATATCGGCAGAAGCACCATTTGTAACGGGCACGTCATTAAAAACAAGTATTCTGTGATTTCCTCCGAAAGAAGGAGATCCATCGTCAGATATTAAGAGTTTTCCTTCCGGAGAATAAGCACAATCCCAAGGAGTATCCATTTCATTTGCTCCCGACCCCGAAGAGTTGCTTATAAAGTCAGGTTGTCCTATTACAACATCTGCACTTGCACCGTTTGTGCTCGGAATAGAATTAAAGATTAAGACTCTGTTATTACCGGCATCAGTTATTAGAAGACGTCCGTCCGGAAGAACCATTATACCTGTCGGAAAGTTTAATTTATCAGCTGCAGTACCGGATGTTCCGGTAACAAAATCTGTTTGGCCTATAACAACATCTGCGGCAGCTCCGTTAACAGTAGGCACAGAATTCCAAATTAAGACTCTGTTGTTACCGGCATCAGCAACCAAAAGTTTTACTCCGTCCGGAGAAAAGGCTACGTTGTATGGAGAATCCATTGTTGCAGCACTTGTTCCGGTTGTGCTCGAGGTAAAGTTTGATTGTCCGATAACTACATCGGCAGCGACACCGTTTGTTTCAGGCAGCGTATTCCAGATTAAAACTCTGTTTGCATAAGCAGAACCTACGGCCAGAACACCTTTTGAACTGACGGAAGAACTGTTTGCTCCGGAAGATGTTGATTGATCAACCGTACTGCTTGTAGTTGCAAAATCAACTTGTCCGACAACTATTGTTGCATTCTGCCAAGTGCGGTAGTCCTGCATAACAAGAGGGTTGAAGATATAAACTAAACCTTCTGTAAGGTATGCTGCAGAATTAATGTCTGAATTTTCGGCATTATAGGATGCTATAGGGGTTGTTCCCGGAATTACGCTTATGAGCTTGTTCATACAGGCTCCTGTATTATTTATGCCTATTGACGCATTTCCGGAAGACGGATTGTTCATTTGACCGTACCAAAATTCAATTACATATGAAGTTTCATAGAGTTTAACCTGAAAATTTTGTCGTGTTCCGCCCCAAAGAACATCAAGCCATTCAACGGTAAAAACTCTTGTGGGTGCAGTTCCGTCAACACGGTATATTATTCTTGTTTGAGCATCTGAGGTTAAGTCGTCCCAAAGCGGGGCAAGGAAAGGAGTTTCAGCAGTGCTTATTAAACTGTTTGTTTCTGCATTTGCAGTATGCGAAGTGCCCATTTCAACCCATCCGTTTAAGTTAGCTCTTATACTTGTTACGGCAGTCCCGTCATAACTGAAATCGAACCCGGCAGGCAGGCTTATATTTGCTCCGTCGTTGGCATCTGTTGTTACTACCGTTCCTGTTATTTGTTTAAAGATATCATTTCTGTATGAAAAGTTATATTTAAAGTCAGGGATACCTCTTACAGAAATGTTATCAACAGCAAACGGCGGATTTGTTCCTACGCTTCCGTCATTCTGCCACATAAAACCTATATAAAACAATTGTCCGTCAGCAACAGATAAATCAAACGTTCCGGTTGTCCAACTGCTTTGACCTTCAAATTCAAAAGAGTTTGCTATTGACCAGTTTGAGCCGTCCGTTGACCACATAATATTACCAAAATCATAGTCTGTTTCCCCATCAGACTGCCAATCGAAAGTTATTGTTATGTTTCTGTATTCTGAAGCATCAATCAATGTTGAACAATGAGCAATTTCTTTGCCGTTGTCATTATTTCTATATTGAAAAGAAGTTGCTCCGTTATAAATTGTTAAGCACCTGTTTCCTGCTGCTCTGTCATCTATTCCCCAATCATTTACAGAGTTTGTAATTTCCGTATAAGACCATCCGCCTGTTCCGTCTAAGTCACTCATAACAGGTATTGCATTAAAATCTTCTGCAAATAATTCACATCCTGTAATATCTACAGCTATTTCAGAGGAGGGATAAATACTGTTAAGGGTTCCGTCTGAGGCTGTCAGCATTACATACTCTCCGCCTGTTGTAAACATAAAACCGGAGCCTGCAAAATCTGCCAAACCGTTTGTAAAGGAAAGGGTATTGTTCGTCATTAATAAAGACCCTGTATTAGAGAGGGTAACTGTTGAGTTTATCTGTAAATCTCTGTTTCCGTTTTCATCCGTTGCTTCGACTACGGGTTGTTGAGCTAATGCAACCCCGGATCTTGCAACGGATGACGGTTGTCCGGTAAAAAGAAGTTGTGTTGCCGTAACCGTAACTTCATTATTAAGCGAACCGGAATTTTCAGACTCTCCTGTTGCAAATTCGCTGCTTGTCGTTTCAAGGTTGAAAGATGAACTTGTAACTTCAAAAACAAGATTTAAACCGTCAATTGTTGATGGCAATGTTCCTCCGAGAGAGGACTTTAGCCATATTTTGAGCGTGTATGTTTTATTTCCGTTATCGGCAATGTATCCGAAATCTCCGGGTGCTGCATTAGTTATTCCGGAAAATGTAATGTCAGTTGCATTTATTGCTCCTGAAACTACAGTTGTTCCGTCAGAAAGTTCTGCTCCGGCAATTGCTTGTGTCCAGTCGGTAATATCATTACCTGTTCCTTGAGTAATAACTATTTCATTAAATTGTGTGTTTTGTGTGTCATAAGCGGAATTAATTCCGTCATCGGTTATCATAAAATCGAAATTTATGACAGCTTCAGTCTGAGTGTCAATTACAGATGATATTGTTGCGGGTTCACTTGTTGAGCCTGCCGTAATTGTATTTTCTCCGGCTATATCTCCGGATACGGACAAATCGTCAATTGCCCAGCCTGAATACGTAACAGACCCGTCAGTTGTTCCCATATAAAAACGAATTTGAAAATTTGCATTGCCGTCTGCATAGGCTGATACATCAAAAATGTATTCTGTCCATGCTGATTCTTGAAAACTGGAAGTTCCGTTTGACCAAACCGGTTGCCAAGATGTTCCGTCATAAACTTCTAATCCGAGATGGTCATATGAATTGCTTTCGCATCCGGAGAAGCTCCAAAAAGACAGTTGAACATTGTAATACGTTGAACAGTCAATAGTCGGGGATGTTACATCTTCCCTTGCCATATTATTCGGATAGTCGGAACCAAGAGGGTTGGCGAGTATATTCCCACTCCCTGTTGTATGGTCATTAGCGGGTTCTGCAACGGCAACATCTCTTTGCCAAGAACCTGTCAGTGTCCATCCTTTATCTGTTTCAAAGTCGTCAGACCAGACAGTTAATGCTTTTACTGCTTTAGCTTTGCTGTTTTTAACAGCCGACATTGTCGTATTTGAGTAGGTGCTGTTTTCTTTTTTTGAGGGGGTATACCCTTTTAAAACTAACTTACTATCAGCATTACTGCTTTTTTGTATTTTGTTTTGTGCAAAAACCGAAGAGCAGTTCATAAATATTAATCCTGCCAGCGCTGTAAAAAGTATTTTAAAGTTTTTCATGGTAATTTTTTTTTAAGGAGCAAACATATATGTTAATAAGCAAAAATAGTCAAAAAATAAAACGGAAGCAAATTGTTCGTCAAATGCTTGGGGTGTTTTGTCAAAAAACACATTTTAAACTAAGTGCTACAGACAAAAATAGCATAATTTTCAAAAAAGACAGAATAAAAAGGGTAACAAAAAGTTAACAACGGTGAAGGGATGTTATTTTTTTCTTGTCGTTATGTAGTTTACTAACCCCAGTAAGTTTTTTTTTGCATCAGATTCGGGAAAGTTTTCCAAATTTTGTAATGCAAGTTTTTTGTATTCGTTCATTTTATTTTCGGTATATTCAAGGCCGTTTTTATTTTTTACAAAATCCGTAATTTCAGAGATATATTTTTGTCTGTCAGGTTTGTTGATGAGTTTAAGGATACGGCGTTTTTCCGATTTATCGGCATTTCTTAATGCGTATATTAAAGGCAGAGTTATTTTTTTTTCTTGTATATCATTGCCGGATGGTTTTCCCGTAAGGTTTGTTTTTTGGTAATCGAAAAGGTCGTCTTTAATCTGAAATGTTATGCCGGCATATTTTCCGAATTGTTTAAGGTTTTCGGTGTGTTCCTTATTTGCATTTGCGGAAGCGGCACCGGCAGCCGTGCAAGATGCAATTAATGTTGCTGTTTTTTTGTAAACGATTTCAAAATAGGTTTCTTCGGTAATGTCTAATTTTCGTGATTTTTCAATTTGAAGAAGTTCTCCTTCCGCCATTTCCTTTACGGCTTCGGAAACTATTTCGAGAAGATTAAACTCTTTGTTTTCGACAGCAAGTAATAATCCTTTTGATAATAAAAAGTCGCCGGCAAGAACGGCAATTTTTGATCGCCAAAGTGCATTTACGGAAAAAAAGCCTCGTCTTTTTGCCGAGCTGTCAACAACATCATCGTGTATAAGGGTCGCTGTATGTAATAATTCTATTAAGGCGGCAGCAGTATAGGTGCTATCGGTTACTCCACCGGTAAGTTTTGCCGACAGGAAAACAAACATCGGTCTCATTTGCTTTCCTTTTCGTCGAATAATATAATTCATAATAATGTCCAAAAGCGGAACATTACTTTTAACGGCATTTTTAAAAAAGGGTTCAAATTTAGTCATTTCGGGCTTTATAAAAGCCCTTACATTGTTTATTTCTGACATTTATTTCTGTTATTTAAAAAACATTAAGCGACCTTTGCCGCAAGTTGCGTCTCCCCAGAATGCAAAGTAATAATTAATTTCTAAGATTCCTTGTATCGACAGCGGATTTGTCGGCGTTAAAATATCTTTTGTCGGGATATAATACCCGTCATTAACGACATTATACGAATATCCGGGAGTAAAATCAGTAAATGAGTATGCAAAGCGGGTTCCGAGATTTATGTCGAGTCGTTCGTTTTTATAAACGGCAAGTCCGAATCCAAGAACTAAACTTGTAAATTTTGAGGTATAATGTTCGGCAATGTCTTTTACCGGATAAAAAAGTTTATTACTTATTGAGTTTGTAACGGTCATTGATTTTACGGTTGAGATTTTGGGACCTATTTCAAAATAACCGGCTTTACTTCCCGTGTACCTGAAAAAAGGGAAAACATCCAAAGATTTTATTTCTAAGTTTTTTTCATAAATGTCTCCGTTATTGTTTATCGTATATTCTTGTCCGAAAGAAGAGGACAGGATATCTGTACCGAAACCTATACTGTTTCCGTATGTAAACGTAAACCTTCCTCCGTATGAAAGACTCGGTGTAAGGTAATTAAATGATACGTTTTTATCTTCTATATTGTTTACGTTCAGGAGAACTGAGTTTCCGTATCCTGCTTTTGCCGCTATACTGAACCATTTAATTGTTGACTTTCTTCTTTGGGCGTTTACATTTTGAAAAAGAACTGCCAAAGCGATTAAAATAAAAGCAATTTTTTTCATTTTTTTAAAATTTTGAGATTTAAAGGTATAAAAGTAATAAGATTTTCTATTTTTGAAATAAATTTTGTTTTAATAGTTTTGTAAAAAAATAAATATAAAGAAATGAGCGAGTTTTTTGAAAAAACGTTTTACGGTAATACGGTTGCAGAATGGAGTGTTGCACTTTTAATAATTGCCGGAACTTTTATTGCTGCAAAAGTTGTTTACTGGTTATCGGGGAATATTATAAAGAGGATTACCAAAAAAACCAAATCAAAGTTAGATGATTTAATAATAGATAAAATTGAGGAACCGGTTATTTTAGCATTAGTTCTCGGCGGAATTTGGTATGCTGTTTCTTACCTGAATGTTTCGGAAGGTTTTTCAAACTTCGTGAATAAGGCTTTTTATGTTGCTTTTACCTTTGATGTTTCTTGGTTAGTTGTTCGTTTAACAGACTCTTTATTAGTTGAATATTTAAGTCCCCTTGTTAAAAAAACGAAAGGAAATCTTGATGACCAATTGATGCCTATAGTCAGAAAAAGTTTAAAGGCTGTTATTTGGTCCGTAGCAATTGTAGTAGGACTTAATAATGCCGGTTACGATGTCGGGGCTTTGCTTGCAGGACTCGGGCTCGGAGGTTTAGCATTTGCTATGGCTGCGAAAGATTCCGTTGCAAATATTTTCGGAGGGTTGACTGTTTTTATAGATAAACCGTTTAAAATAGGAGACAGGATTATAATAGACGGATATGACGGAACGGTTTATGATATGGGACTAAGAAGTACTAAACTGAAAACTCTTGCAGGAAGAACGGTAACTATTCCGAATAAAAATTTTACGGAAAAATATATTGAAAATATAAGTTCAGAACCAAGCCGAAAGGTAACGGTAACTTTAGGTCTTACTTATGATACGACACCTGAGGACATACAAAAAGGAATAGAAATACTGAAAGAGATTAACAAAGAAAGTAAATATACTGAAGGTGATTGTGTTACGTATTTTTCATCATTCGGAGATTTTTCATTAAATATAAATTTTACTTATTATATAAAATCAAAACCGGATTATTGGTTTTTAGCTCCAAATGAAATTAATTTACAGATATTAAGCAAATTTAACGAAGCCGGATTAGAGTTTGCATTTCCCACTCAAACTATTCTTACACAGGAAATTAAATAATATTAATGAAAAAACCGTTATTTACAGATTCGCACCCGTTTACAAAGTTTTTGTTCCTGTTGTTTATTATTGTTGTATCGTTCAGTATACTTTTAATAATAGGGCTGATAACAGCAATACCGCTTTTCGGAATAAGTTTGAGTTCTTTTCAAGAGGCCGTAAATGTGAATAATCCTGAAAACATAGGGCTTATAAAATATATGCAGTTTATTCAGCATATCGGAATTTTTATTGTTCCGCCCTTGGTTGCTGCTTTTGTTTTTTCCGAAAATCCGAAATCGTATTTGAGAGCGGACACAAAAAGCAGTTTTGTTTTATATTTTTTAGCCGGATTAATAATTGTTTTTGCGATACCTCTTATAAATTATACGGGAGCAATAAATGCAAAATTAAGTTTGCCCGAAAGTCTTTCCGGCTTAGAAGCCAAAATAAAAGCAATGGAGGAGGCGGCAAAGAAAATGACGGATATTTTTTTAGATGTTAAAACACCGGGCGGGCTTGCCGTAAACATAATTTTAATTGCATTATTACCGGCGATAGGAGAGGAGTTTCTGTTTCGGGGAGTATTGCTGAAAATTTTTAAGGAGTGGACAAGAAATGAACATGCTGCCGTTTTGATTTCAGCTTTTTTGTTTAGTGCGGTTCATTTTCAGTTTTACGGATTTTTACCGAGATTTTTGCTCGGTGTTCTTTTCGGATATTTATTTGTTCTTTCAAAAAATATTTGGATTCCTGTTACTATGCACTTTATAAATAACGGGCTTGCTGTCGTTCTTTACTATTTTATGCACGATACCGATTTATATGCCGAAGCAGAAAAAATAGGCACAGATTCAAGTTCTGTAATGAGTATGTTCTTTTCAGTAACGGTTTTAGCCGTATTAATTTATACTTTTCATACAATTTCCGTAAAAGAAAAAGCTAAGGAGAATCAATAACGGGAATATTAATGATATTATTTTTATCAATAAATGATAACTTTCCGTAGATTATAATGTTCTTTTTTGTTTTTTGTTTCGGAATAATTTCATATTTTAAAATGAGCGGATTTTTTTCTGCTTTTGATAATTTGTCCGCAACAAATTGCAATGTTTGCCCGTATGTTTTAACGGAGGTTTCGGATGCATTGACAATATTAAAATTGTAACCGAGCGGTATTTGTTCCGTAAGTATAAAGTCGGTTTTGTTTAGTCCGGAAATTTTTATTTTGACTAAAATCTTGCCGTCTGTAAGCGGAATTTTATTTCTTATACATTTTATTTTGCCGTAAGGGGTATAATTTTTTTCCGAATCGATATTATTGAAAATTTCAAAAGTTTTATTTTTCAAATTAATTTCGCCTTTTTTATTGTTTATAAGGTATTTAATATTTCCGGATAACGAGAATTTTCCGACGGTACCTGCAGTATGCGAAATTTCATAAAATATGTCAATGTTTTCACCCTCGGGTAATCGAATCCACGAAAGTGTAAGAATGTTTTCTTTAAAGGAAAAGGTTGCACCTCTGATGTTTACGGGTTTTACGAAAAAACCTTCCGGAATACTTTGAGTGAAAGAGGTAAAAGGGTAAAAATCTGCCGGTTTTTTTATTTTAAGGTTAACGGTAAATGATTTTCCTGATTTTATACGGTCGGGAAAAAATAAATCGGCGGAAATACCGGTCTGGGCAAGTAAATTAAAAAGTTGAAAAATCAGAAATATACTTGTAATTGTTTTTTTCATTTTTACAGATTGCCGGTGTATTTGTAGTTATCGTAAATTACAATCCATTTTTCGCCGATAAAGAAAACTTTGTCAAGAGATGATCCGTTTTGGACAAGTTCTTTAATTTTAACAGACATTGTTACGGGGATATTGTAGTAAGAGAAACCACGTTTTCCGTAAAAAACTATCCATCCGTTGTTTTTTGTTAATGCCACAGATTTTATATATTGATTACGGGATTTAAGTTGGTTAAGCTTCTTTTTTAAGTTTTCGGGGATTCCTTTTTGGAAAAAAGAGTTCCTGCCGTATAATAAAACACCGGTATTTTTAAAATTATTGAAGCAGGTTATTATTTTGCCCTGTTTGTTGATACGTTTAAGTGCAGCAGACAATTTTTCGGGTATTGAATCGGAGTAAAAAGCATTGTCGGCAGCAAGAAGCAGCCATCCGGATTTTCCGGTAAAATCAATATCTTTAACCGGAATTTGTTTTTTGTTGAGGGTGTCTAACTTTTCGGATAATTTTTCGGGCATTGAAATAAACGAATAGCCGATGTCTCCGTAAAGAATAATCCAATCTCCGTTTTGATTTACGGCTACGGAGTTTACGGGCAGTTTTTGTTTTGAAATTGTATCAAGTTCTGATTTAAGAAGTTCGGGGTTGTTAATTTTTTGTTGAGATTTTGCAAAACCGGAAATAAAAAGAGCAGAAATAATAAGTGTAAGTTTTATTGTTTTCACGGCAAGTGGTTTTATAGTTGTTAAATTTATTTATTTTGTGCTTATCCAAGTCCTTTTTGCATTTATTTTGTCTTTTTTTATGAATGCTTTTTCTAAATCTATGTCAAAACAGTTTGCCAGATCTAATAAATAGTTAAGAACATCGGCAAATTCATATTCTAAATCTTCTTGTGTTGTCGGCTTTTTGTTTTCTGCGTATAAGCCGGCTCTGTTACGCATTGCTTTTGCAAGTTCACCTATTTCTTCGGATAAAAGCAGGAATATTTCGAGATAGTTATTTTTATCCCAGCCTCTTTCTTCTGCTATATCTTTAATATAGTTTTGTAAATTACCCAGTGTCGGATTTTCAGGAATGTTTGCCATTTTATTCTCCGAAAATTTCTTTTAATTTTTTTGCCAATGCATCTCCTCTTAAACCGTTAGCAATGATTTTTCCGTCTTTATCCAATAAAACGGTGTGAGGAATGGCTTTTACGTTGTATATTTGTGCACCTTCCGACTGCCAAAATTTAAGGTCGCTTACGTGTATCCACGTTAAATAGTCGTCTTTTATCGCTTTTAGCCAGGCATTTTTGTCTCTGTCAAGAGAAACAGCGTAAATTTCAAATCCTTTATTGTGATATTTTTTGTATAGCTTTACATTATTCGGATTTTCTGTTCTGCACGGGCGACACCAAGATGCCCAAAAGTCTATCAGGACATAGTTGCCTTTTAGGGATGAGAGTTTAACGGTTTTTCCGTCAGGGTCGGGCAAGGCAATATCCGGAGCTTCGTTTCCGACAGAAAGTTTTTTAATGTTTTTTGTTTTTTTGATAAAGCCTTCTACTACAGGGTTGTATGAGTAGGACTTAAGAGAGTCGCTTAGTTTTTGATGATAAGAATAATATTTATCGGGATTTAAAATATCAACAAAAAAGATGCAGACCGGCGATGAGGGGTTTTTATCAATCATATTTTTGGCGAGTTCTGTTCTTTCACTGTCGGTTTTCAATTTATTTAGCTTGTTTCCGTAATTGTAATATAATTCGGTTTGGGAAGAATTAGTAATTTTCGGATTATGAATGTCTTTTACGTCTATGATAATTTCTGCCTGTTCTCCGGGTTCAGGGAAAAATGCCGTATAATTTTGTTTGTCTAATATTAAAAGGTTAAAATTAAACTTATCAAACTTAGTTTCAAAATTGAAATTTCCGTCTTTATCAAGTTGTTGAGTCTCT